>JBOGMR010000506.1:0-3705 GCA_050746825.1 Bryobacteraceae bacterium
TCCTATTTCTGCTGCTGGCTTGCGGCGTCCTGCTGCTGGCGCGCGAACCGGAAACGCGTACGATCGCGACCTCGCTGGCGATCGGTATCGTCATTGGGCTTGCATTCGCGACTCGCATGATCGGCGCACTGCTATTGCCCTGTGTCGTACTCGCCGATCTGATCCGCTTACGCCGGCTCGCTGCCTCGACTGTGGTTCTGTCTGGTGTGTCGGCCGTGCTGATGGCGGGCATCGCGATCGGGTTCCGAGCCGCCGCCAGTTCGTACGCTGATAGCCTTGACCCGTCATTCTCCCTGGTTTTCCACAATATTTATTTGTATGCATGGCAGGTCACACATTTACTCTGGCAGAACGGCTACAGCAAGTGGCTGGAGTCCGCTCTCAGCGGCTCGCTCGGGTTGCTCGGCTTAGCGGGCTACATCGCCAGTGTGAGGCATCGCCGCGCCGGGGTCGAAGAGATTTTCTTCCCCGCCTACGTCTTTACCTTCAGTGTGTGGACTGGAGGTGATTTCCGGTTTCTCCTCCCAGTTCTGCCATTGGCGCTGTACTATGCGGCCACGGCCCTTGGCCGTCTGCCTCGATGGTGTACGATCGCGCTCGCCGCGGTCATCGCAATGTTCTACGCAGGAGCCTACTCGCGGCTCGAGGGCGGACCGATCCGGGAAGGCGTCAGCGATCCCGACTTCCTTGCGCTGTGCACTTACATCCGGGATCGCACCCCCCTCAACGCAGCTATTCTGTTCGACAAGGCCAGACTACTGGCCCTGCTGACGCGCCGTCAGGCGGCGAAGGCCCATCGCGGCAGTCCGGAGTCTCTTTGGACCTACTGTCGCCAGGCGGGGATACAGTATGTGATCGTCTCGAAGTTTCCGCGAGACAGGTACGTAATCGATCCAATGGTGGCGAGTTACTCGACTGACTTGCGAGAGCGTTTTAGGAACGAGAGTTTTGTCATGTTTCAAATTGATGCGGCGTCCCGTTCGGACTGAAGGATGGGAAATGGTGCGCCCGGCATGACTCGAACATGCGACCTTCTGGTTCGTAGTTCGAGGGTGGAATTTTCCTGACGGGACCATCGGTGGGTTTCCATCGTGGATGGCTGATCCGATGCGGGGTCCAAGCTTCACGAGTGGATCGCCGTTGGCGTCCGTTGGGGCAATAGCCGCTCTTGGGGTATGAGTGAACAGCTTGCATTCAGGCTCTCATCGCGGTAATGCACCAATGAGGAAGGTGCGATCGGATGACTCGAATACCAAAGAAGACGTCGGGGATACCGCGGCTAACCCGGGCGATGCCAGGAGAACAGGGCGGCCTTGAGTTCCTCTACTTTGCCGCGGAATTCCGGGCGCGCCGCCAGGTTGCTCATCTCGTCGGGGTCGTTTTTGAGGTTGTAGAGTTCCGGCGAATCATTCAAATAATAGTTGAACTTCCACTCGCCCCGGCGGAGCATCGCCTTTTCGCGGGGCGTGCGAACGTTGAACTGCGCGTAGACGGTCGTGTCGCGTGTTCGTGCGGGTTCACGCAGGTCGGCAGCGAAACTTTCGCCGTCGAGGCTCGCGGGGACGGGAAGTGCGCAGAGTTCCGAGAGTGTCGCCAACACCTGCGTCTGGCTGACATGGGTGCGTGAGCGGGCGCCGGCGGGCATCCCTGGCGCCCGCACAATGAGCGGAACGCCGACGGACGATTCGTAGAACACGAACTTTTGCCACAAGCCGTGTTCCCCGAGCATCTCGCCGTGGTCGGCGGTATAGAGCACGATCGTGTCCTTTTCGAGGTCGAGTTCGCGCAGCGCGCGGAGCACCTGCCCCACACAATCGTCGAGATGCGCGAGGTTCGCGTAATACATCGCGATCCGTAGCCGCGCCTGATCCACGCTACGCAGTTCCGGCGTCGGACGGTTGCTCTCGATCGAATCCCGGATCTCCTTCGGCACGGTCGTCAGGTCCACCTTGCCCCATGTCGCGGGCAGCTTCATGTCCTCGGGCCGGAACATCTTCGCGAACCGCTCAGCCGGCATGAACGGGTCGTGCGGCTTTAAGAAGGAGCTGACCAGAAAAAACGGCCGCTTACCGTGATTGCGCAGAAAGCGTATCGATTCGCGCGCGACGAAATTATCGAAATGGTCCGGCTCGGCAATCTTCGACGCGCGCCCGACGTGCACCGGACCTTCGCGCTGGTCCAGCTCCCGCACGCCATTCCACGGATCGCCCGCGTCCCGCCACAGCGCATCGATCTGCGGCATCCCTGAACCTGAATTCGCGCGGCTCAGCTCTTCGGCGTACAGCCTGGTCTTCGGTCCGAGATATTGATACCAGTCGTTGAAGTCGAGCCGGTAGTCGAACCCATGCGTCTGCGGGTCGACGAAATGCATCTTGCCGATCAGCGCAGTCATATAGCCGGCGCGGTTGAAGTGATGCGCGAGGGTTTTTTTCTCAAACGGCCACGGGGTAGCATTGTTGAAGGCGCCGTGGTGGTGTGTGTAGAGACCGGTGAGCAGAGATGCGCGCGAGGGAACGCATACCGGGTTCGAGCAGTAGGCGCTGTCGAAGCGGACGCCGGATCGCGCCAGCGCGTCGAGGTTCGGTGTGCGCGCCACCGCATCACCGTCGACGCCGAGCGCGCGTGGTTTGTGCTGGTCGGACTGAAGAAGCAGAACGTTTTTCGGCCGTCCGCTGGTCTGCGCTCCCCACGCGAGCGCCGCCCCGCCGGACGCCATCAGGCCGCCGGACGCCATCAGTAAGTTCCGTCGCGTGAACATCGACCACTTATTCTACTAAGGAGATTCCCGTGGCGAACGGCCTTACAACTTCACTCCCAAAATCGCGTAGTCCAGCCCACCAAAGAACGCGTCCCGAAAATCCTGCGGCAAGCTCGCCAACGCGTGCATCGACTCGGCCGCCGGAGACAGCTTCATCACCCGAATATCGCCGAAGCCGGACTCCTCCAGCAGAAACGCGAGAAATGGATGCGGTACCGGACGCGTGTGCGTCGGGTCAAGATAAAAGTGCGAGGCAAAAATCGCCAGGCACTCCGGATTCGGCGTCTCGATCGCCACCAGGCCGCCGCGCCGCAGCTTCAAAGCCGCCAGCTTCACCAGTTCCGGCAGCCGCGGCGGTGGAAGGTGCTCCACCACCTGCGCGCAAAAAATACCGTCGAGCTGTCCGTCCGGCAGCGACGCCAGGTGTTCGAATAAATCTTCGCCCAACACTTCAAGGCCCTTTGCGCGGCACAGCCCCACGCATTCTTCGCTCAGCTCGACGCCGTAGGCGTTGACATCGGCGTCACGCATCATTTCGAGAAACTCGCCGCGGCCACAACCGATATCGAGCACACGCTTCCGCCCCTGAAACTCCGTCCGGTAAGCCTGAATGTTTTTCTTGACGTATTCTTCGGTCCCGCGAAAGCGCTCAGCGAACCGCCCGTAATCGAATTGGAACTCGGCCACGCGAGGCTGCACAGGCTCCAACGGTGCGTGCTGCATCGCCACGGCGCGCTGCCTCACCACGCGTAGCTCTTCGTGAATCAGCCGTTCGTATTCGCGCTGCGTTTTGTAGACTTCTTCCCAGAACCGTTTCTGCAAATCCTGAGTGGCGCGGTCGAGCGCTCCCACAAAATCCGTATGCTGGCTCTTGGCAATGTCGCGGAAGTTCGACTCCATCAGCGACGCGCGATGCTGGAACGCCATCTGGAGGTCGGCCAGGCTTC
>JBOGMR010000507.1:0-4819 GCA_050746825.1 Bryobacteraceae bacterium
TCGACGCAATGAAGCCCTGCATGCGCGATCCGGAGACGAGGAATTGGATGGCGAGCCCGGCGGCCAGCATGAGTCCGCAAGCCGCAACGGCAACAATGACGAGCCGGACAAGCCAGCGCTTCATAGCGACATCTTACTCTCAGATTGAGCAGTCCGGTGACCCGTTGGCGTCCGGGAGCATCGCGCTCAGACTTGTCACAGAAGCGATACGGTGAAACTTGCGGCCGAACTCACGTCGAATTCGACGCTCCTCTCATCAGGCCGAGGTAAACCGCCCCAGCAACCAGAAATCCAACAAACCAGGCGTAGTCGTAGAGCCAGCGCATCGGCGGAAACGCCAAACCGAGCAACGCCACGAACACGCCAGCAGCCAACGCCACAACGGCTCGATAGTTAATGCCGTTGCTGTACTCATAGCGCCGTCCGCGTAAGTACAAATCCTCAACCACCAGGTGTCGTTCGCGCAGCACGAAATAGTCGGCGATCATGACGCCGGCAATCGGACCCAGCAGCCCCGAGTATCCAACCAGCCATCCGAAAATGTACGCGCTGAAATCGCTCAGCAGCTTCCAAGGCATCATCAGGATGCCGACCACGCCGGTGATCATGCCTCCGGTCCGAAATGAAATGCGCCGCGGATTCAGATTCGAAAAATCGTTCGACGGCGATACCACATTCGCCGCGACGTTGGTATTCAGGGTGGCGACAAGCAGCGCAACCAGCGCGATGAACGCCACCAGCGGTTGATTGAAGCGGCCGAGCAGCACCACAGGATCCCAGATGGCTTCTCCGAAGATGACCACCGACGCCGACGTCACCGCAACTCCGATGAACGAGTAGAGCGTCATCGCGGCGGGCAGTCCCAGAGCCTGCCCAATCATCTGCGCGCGCTGCGATTTCGCGTAGCGCGTGAAGTCGGGGATGTTCAGCGCGACCGTCGCCCAAAAGCCCACCATCCCGGTCAGCGACGGAACGAAAAATCGCCAGAACTCGCCCGCGCTAGCGAAGCGGCTCGGCTGGCTGAGCACCGGGCCCAAACCGCCCGCACGGCTGGTCATGAACCACAGCAGCACAACCCCGACGGTCAGCATGAACGGCGCGCCGATGCCTTCGAGAAACTTGATGGTCTCGATGCCGCGCCAGATCACGGCCATGTTCAGCGCCCAGAAGAAGAAGAAACAGATCCACAGCCAGGCGTCCGACGCCTTCGTGGCGGGGACAAGGATCTGCAGCATGGTGTAAATCGCCTGGCCGCCGATCCAGGTCTGGATGCCGAACCATCCGCACGCGACCAGCGCGCGCAGCACCGCGGGGATGTTCGCCCCGCGCACCCCGAACGAGGCGCGCACGAACACGGGAAACGGAATGCCGTATTGCGTTCCTGCATGCGCGTTCAGCAGCATCGGAACCAGCACGATCAGATTCCCCAGCATGATCGTGCCGATGGCTTGCCACCAGTTCATCCCTCCGGCGATCAGTCCGGACGCAAGCATGTAGGTGGGAATGCATACGCTCATGGCCACCCACAGCGAAGCGTAGTTGTAGGTGCCCCACGTGCGGCGCTCGACAGGCACAGGCGCGAGATCTTCGTTATAAAGTGAACTGGACTGGAGTTCCCCTGCCGCCGTCATCGCACCCTCGCCGGACTACTATAGCCTAACCGGTCGTGAGAGTGGCTGGGGCTGGCCGAGTAGCCGGGCCAGCCGGTGTTCAGGCCGATTCTGCGCGGTGTTTATGCCCGCACGTGGGCCGTTTTCGGCTTGACGCGCGAGCCGTGACGCTGCAATGAATCGCTGGCTGCCATTCTTCCGCGGATCCAGCAGAGAAAGACACCCATGTCGGCGGGGTCGCCGACGTAGTAGTCGGCGGCTGTTGCCGAGCTGCCCGGCGATGAATCCACAGAGCGGCGCACCCTTTATGCCAACGGACGCGGGGCAGGATTTCTATCGAGTCCTTGCCATCGCGCAGACGGAACAACTCGGCTTCACGATCGGCAATCCAGCGGGTCAGCCTCTCGGCCTCCAACCTGGCATCGCCATGCACGTGCCGCAAGTGCACCGTGGCGCTCAGACCCTTGACCGAGGCGCGCCCGCCGGGCGTCCGCAGCAGGCTCCCGGCATTCGAGTCCGCGGCCGGGAATTTCGAGGCCGTGATTGCCTGCATAGACGACATCGGGCTCGCGTTCGGAACAGATGCCCGGGCGGTGGCGTTCTTGGTTCTCAGCGGTCAGCCTCCGCGACGTTCTCGGCTTCAATCGTGGTGCCGCTCCCCTTTCCGGCTAACGTGACCTTTTTGCCGGCAAATGGTTTGATCTTGTCTGCCTTGGCGATCACGTAGATCTTCTTGTCGGATTCATTTACGAAAACCAGCGTTGCGGCTTCTGCGTTTTTGCCTTCCATGCACTTCGCATATTGAGCACCGGTGTAGGTCCCGGCGGCATGGCCGGTCCATTGTTCCGCAAGTGCAGCGCCTGCGGTGAATGCGACGGCCAAGGCGAGTCGTGTCCACTTCTTCATGCGACAGACGGATGACGCGGACTGGGCGCTTCCGGTCGTGTTTGCTAAAAAAGCGGCTGCGACGGGGTTTTGTGCAATGCGGCTGCCACGTTCACGAAGACCACGCAGTATCAGCGGCTGGTGTGCTTCGAGTGTGCGTTCCCCTCCCAAGATCCGTGTTAATTTGAACCGTTCGCGAGGCTTCCACGCGACGTTTCTACACCCTCGATGCTCGATCACGCTAAGCTGCTGGAGTCTCGCGTGGGACGCTCTACCGTCATGGAGAAGAGCACTGGCGCGAGACGCGCGTGTTACGATAGTCGTTTACCGAAGGCCTTCGCTTGAACGGTTCCACTGTCCCCGATATCCTGGCTCGAATTGTCTCCCGGAAGCGTGCGGAGCTTCACACTCTGCGTTCGAACGCGGCCGAGTGGGAAAGGCGCGCCTCGGTTTTGCAGGCGGGTAATCGAGATTTTCGGGCGGCCATCGCGGGGCGCTCGCCCGCCATCATCGCGGAGATAAAAAAGGCGTCCCCGAGCAAGGGCCTTCTGACGAACAGCTTCGATCCGGTGGGTATGGCGCGTCAATACGAGGCCGCCGGAGCCGCTGCAATTTCCGTGCTCACCGATGAGCCTGACTTCCAGGGCAGCCTCGACGACCTCGTCCGGGCGCGGAAGGCAGTCCGCCTTCCGGTCCTGCGCAAGGATTTCACTATCGATCCGATTCACGTGATCCAGGCCGCAGCGCACGGCGCCGACGCGATCCTGCTCATTGCGGCGATTCTGGATGCGCCGGATATTCGTGAGCTGCGACTGCTCGCTGCCGGGTTCGGCCTCGCTTCGCTTGTGGAAGTGCACGATGAGAGCGAGCTTGACGTGGCGCTCGCCGCCGGTGCGGGCATCGTCGGCGTCAATAACCGTAATCTGCACACGTTCGAGGTCACGCTGGAAACCTCATTGCGCCTCGCGGCAAGAATCCCGAAAGGCATCATTCGCGTGAGCGAGAGCGGCATCCACTCGCACGACGACGTCGAGCGCCTGACAGACGCAGGTTACCAGGCATTCCTGGTGGGCGAGCGCCTGATGAAATCGACGGACGTCGCCGCGGATCTTCGCTCGCTGGCAGGGACGTCATGATGGTGAAGGTGTGCGGAATCACGAATCGCGACGACGCGCTGGCGGCCGTGGATGCCGGTGTCTCGGCGCTGGGCTTCAACTTCTACGCCAAGAGCCCGCGCTACATTTCGCGGGAGATTGCCGCGGCGATCGCCAATGGACTGCCCGCGCACGTCTGGAGAGTTGGCGTCTTCGTCAATGAGCCGCCGGAGCAAATCGCCATCACGGCGCAGAGAGCGGCGCTCGACGTCGCACAACTTCATGGCGATGAGAACCCCGCTGCCTATCCTGCGGGAATCCGCGTCTGGAAGGCCATGCGCGTTTCGAGCGCCACCGTGGACTTCGACGTGCCCGCGGAGGCTGTGCTGCTCGATGGTCCCGCGGGGGAAGTCTACGGCGGCGCCGGCAAAACGTTTGACTGGTCGCTCGCTGCGATCGGCGGCCGGCGGATTATCGTGTCGGGGGGACTCGACGCGAGTAACGTGACATCGGCGATCCGGCTTGCGAAGCCCTGGGGCGTTGACGCCTGCTCCCGTATCGAGTCTTCGCCGGGCCGAAAAGATCATCAGAAAATGCGCGACTTCATCCGAGCCGCGCTGGAGTGCCAAACGTGACTGCTTCCATGAATCCGTTTCATTCCGAGCCCGATTCGGGCGGCCATTTCGGTCCGTACGGAGGCCGCTACGTACCCGAAGTATTGATGGCGCCGATTGAGGAGCTCGAGATCGCTTACCGCGAGGCGCAAAACGACCCAGCGTTTTATCAGGAACTGCAGGGGTTGCTGCGTACCTACGCCGGAAGGCCGACGGCTCTCTACTACGCGCGGCGGCTCTCGGAGAAGCTGGCCGGCGCGCGTCTTTACTTCAAACGTGAAGATCTCCTGCACACCGGCGCGCACAAGATCAACAATGCGCTCGGGCAGGCGCTGCTGGCGCGGCGCATGGGCAAGAAGCGCATTATCGCCGAAACCGGCGCGGGCCAGCACGGCGTCGCCACCGCCACGGTCTGCGCGCTGTTCGGACTCGAATGCGTGGTTTACATGGGCGAGGAGGACATGCGCCGCCAGCGGCTCAACGTCTTCCGCATGCGCCTGCTGGGCGCGCAGGTTGTTGCTGTCACGACCGGCAGCCGCACGCTCAAGGATGCGATCAGCGAGGCGATGCGCGACTGGGTCACCAACGTCGGCACGACGCATTATCTGCTGGGGTC
>JBOGMR010000508.1:0-5682 GCA_050746825.1 Bryobacteraceae bacterium
GCGAGCAGTTGAATCCCCATGGCCGATAACAAACTCGAACTGGTCGTCGCCGTCGAGGTGGACAAAGCCAATCAGTCCATCAAGAGCGTCAACGCCAGTCTGTCGAGCATGGAGGCGTCCGCCACCAAGACTGCGAAAAGTGCTTCCCAGGGCATCGACGGCATGACGGCGGCCATGGTGAAAGGCGCGACGGCGGGGAGCTTGTTCGCCGACGCCATCAAGAGTGCGCTTGGCTGGGCGAAGGAGTTCACCGTTGGGTCCGTCATGATGGCGGCTGAGAATGCCAAGGCCGAGGCTTCCCTCAGGGCGCTGGCGACGGCGCACGGCGTGGGAGCGGCTGCGGCGTCGAAGCAGGTGGCCGCAATCGAAGAGATCGGCTTCGAGTTCACCGAGGCTGCGCATGCCGTTCAGCGCCTCATCGTCGCCGACATGGATCTTTCGAAGGCCGAGGGTCTCGCCAAACTCGCCAAGGACGCGGCGGCGGTTCAGAACGTGTCAGCTGGCGAGGCGATGGAGGCCATTGTCCTCGCCATCGAGTTGGGCGCGTCGCGGGGCCTGCGGACGTTGGACCTGTTCGTCGACTTCCAGAAGAAACCCAGATTGCGGAGCTTCAACTGGGCCGCGCACTGACGGAGCCGAGGAGAAGCAGATCAGGTACAACGCGGTGATGCTTGAGGGCGCGAAGATCCAGGGTGCGCACGCGGCCGCCTCGCAGACGGTCGAAGGCCAACTGGGGGCGATGCGGCGCGAGTTCAACAATCTTCGGGAAGACATTGGGGCCTAATTCCAGGATGACCTGAAGTCGATGATCGGCAGTCTGCGCGGCCTGGTCGGCTGGCTCCGCGAGAACACCGACCTGCTGAAGAAATTCGGCGAGGTAGCCCTGTGGGTCTCGGGCGTCCTTGTTTCTTACGCGCTCGCCGACAAGATCATGGCGCTGGCGACGTCCATCGCCGCGCTGAGACTCGCCAGTCTGAACCCCTACGCTCTGCTTGCCACCGGCGTCGTCGCGGCGGGCGCCATCGTCTACAACAACTGGAAGAACACGCAGGAACGACTCCAGGCCCGCTTCGACGAGATGCAGCAGCAGGCCCTCCGCAAGCAGCTTGCCACTGGCAAGACGAGTGTCGCGGAACTGCGCAAGCAGGGGATGACGGACGACCAGATCCGGGAACTCATTACCGGAAAGCAAATCTTTCCGGGCGAGCAACCCTTTGATTTCGGCGGTCCGAAGTTCACCATTTCGCAAGCAGGCAAGACCGGCAGCGAACCGGACCTCGAGGCATTGAAGCGGGCTGCAGAGATCCGCAAGCGGCAGGGCGAAGTGGAAAGGGAGTCCCGGCAGGCCGCGATCGAGACCGGCGTGAAGGGTCAAGCGGGCTTCGCTCGCGACATCGCCGAGATGAACGCGCAGATCCAGAAGTGGACGACGTTCGTTGATGACCGTGGCGTCGAGCAAAAGATCGCGTTGACGCGTACGGCCTGGCAGAACGTGCTCGATCAGTTGTCGAACCGATGGGCGGCAAGGAGAAGCTGCTCAGGGACAATCGCGAGCATATTGCCGAGTACCTCAAAGACGAGGAAGATATTCGCGAATAGCTCGCTAGCGCAGCCTGGCATTCGTCGCAGCCCGCCAGGTGTGCCTCCAGCGCGTCCTCTTCTTCGCCGGAAAGCTCCCCGCCGAAGCTCAGCACGAGCAGTTCTTCGAAACGGTCGTGAGGCGATTCGGAATTACGCGACATCGCTGGCCTCAATCCAGGATACTGCTGCAGCCTTTTGTTGCGCAGTAGTCTGATGTTCCAGAAAACGCCTGAGCCGGTGCAGACCTCTGTAGTAGTGGTTCTGCACATTGGCCATTGATTCGTTGAGCGCGACGGCCGCTTCTCTCAGCCGATATCCTTCGTAGTGCACCAGCCGGATGGCCGCTCTTTGCCTCTCGGTCAGCGTCGCCATTCCTTCATCGACAAGCCGCGAGCAATCGAACATTTCGAGCCCATGCCAACCGAACCGGCGCGCGGGTATCTTCTCGCCATTAAGCGATCCCCTACGGCTGGCCGAGGCCCGGTCCAGGCTCTTGAAATACGCATGCTGCAGGATCCAAGTGATGGCGCTGCCTCTGGCCGGTTCGAACTGCCCGGCCTTCAGCAGCACTTCGAGGAAAACCTCCTGCATCACATCTTCGGCATCGCTGGCATTGCGCAGCACCTTGAACGCGACACTAAGCACTTTACGGTAATGCCTGTCGAAGAGGATCGCGAGAGCCTCGGTCATCCCCTGTTGCAGGCAACGCACTAAGTGATCGTCGGTGAGAAAGCTTTCAACACCCATTCCGCGGCCCCGAAATTCCGCCGCACCCGGCCCCCGCCGGAATGCAGGCGCTTAACCCTAAAGGGTACGTAGCTCGGGACACAAACCTGTGACTCGAGGAACAGAAAGATTGGCTATTACTCCGCCGGATGGCGCAGGCAGCTCAGAGGGTCGCCGGCTCGAGCGCGATTCTCAACTTCTTGAGCGCCAGTTTTTTTCGGCCTTTGACGGTTTCGAGCGGAGCGCCGACTCGCAGAGCGATCTCGCTGGGGCCGTAGCCTTCAAAATAGATCATCCGGACGACCCGCTTTTGTTCGGTGGGCAGCGAATGCAGCAGTTCCTCAACCAGGAATTCCCGCTCCTTCGTGCTGGATGCCACCAGCGCGGGGGACCTGGCGAGCACGGTGGCCGACAATTCGCCGCGCTCCGATACCTTCGCGTGCACCGATCGAAGCCGATCGAGCGCGCGGCTGCGCGCGATGATCAAAAGCCAGGCAAGTAATGGCGCTCTGGATCCGTCGAAACGTGACGCGTTTTTCCAAAGACTCCAGAATACGTCCTGAACGACTTCGTCGGCTTCGGTCCGGCTTTTCAGGATTCTGAGAACGAGCGAGAACACCTGCCGGGAATAACGGTAGAAGAGTATCTCAAAAGCCTTCTCGTCGCGCGCAACGACGAATTGCACGAGCACTGCATCCGGCGCATCGGCGGTCACGGCATTGCGTTCTCTGCAGGGAACGCATTCTGATACCTGCATGTCCAAGTTCCCCGAACCCTCCGAGCTACGAGTCACTATATTACAGTGCGGCGTCTTGCGCAACGGAAAAACATGCGTGCAAGACCGGCGGCATCGCCGGCCACGCCCTTCGCAAAATCCGATTTTCGATATATTCTATGAATTGTGGCAGATAAAGAGCACCTCCCGGGCTCGAACGATCCGTCATCGAAGTCGGCGCGGCTGATCCGCCCGCACCACATCGTCATTGCCGGAGTGTTCACTGCAGTAATCATCTGCCTGCTGCTGATCGCACACCTCGGTATGCGTACGCTCAGCTCTGCGCGCGCTTACGTGGGAGGCGAAGGCTTCTGGTCCAAAGCGCAGAAAGACGCCGTCCACTATCTGCTGCGCTACGGAAGGACCGGCTCGGAGACCGATTTCCTCCAGTATCTCGAATCGATTGCCGTGCCTCTGGCCGATCGCGAGGCGCGTCTCGAGTTGGAGAAGCCGGGTGCGAATCTCGAAAAGGCTGCCGAGGCGTTCGTTCGCGGCAGGAATCATCCCGACGATGCCCTGGATATGGCGCGGCTTTTCCGAACATTCCGGCGCCAACAGCACCTCGATCGCGCGATCGCCATTTGGGCCGAAGGCGATACGCTGATCGAGCGGCTGCAGCGGCTCGGCCTCGAGCTGCAGCGCGAGATGACGGCGGCGTCCCCGGACCAGACCCGCGTTCATCAACTGCTCGCGGAAATCGACGCGCTGAACGAGCAGTTCCCGCGACTCGAGGATCAGTTTTCACAGACTCTCGGCGACGCTTCCCGCTGGAGTCATGGGGTTGTCGTGGGTGTGATGTCGGTTGGTGCGGTGCTCCTGCTGGCGCTCGGGCTCGGTTGCTCCTACAAGCTGATGGTTCGCGCTCGCGATGCCGACGATAGCTTTCTAAGCCTGCTGCAGAATGCGAGCGACGCGATCATTTTGGCCGATGCGAAGAGCGGCGTCATTCTCGACGCAAACGCCAAGCTCGAAGAATTGACCGGCATTCCCTCTGCGCAGATCCGGGGCGCGTTCCAGGCGGCACTGTTCGGACGCGAAATTCCCACGACGCCCGGCTACTCCAACGCGCAGGTTGGAGACCAGGTGATCCGGCACGTGGATGGACGCTCGATTCCCGTTGATGTTCGCGCAAACCAGGGCCGCTACAAAGGCCGCGCTGTCGTCTACAGCATTGTGCGCGACATGCGCGAGCGGCGCCAGCTTGAAGAAGAGCTGCGCGAGGCGGCGCGTCTCGAATCGGTCGGCCGGCTGGCGGGAGGCGTGGCGCATGATTTCAACAACCTGCTCACCGTGATTTCCGGGTACGGCCAGGTTCTCGCTCGCAAGTCCGCAGGTGAATTCAAACAGAAGATCGAGCACATGCTGCAGGCCACCGCGGACGCCGCCGCTCTGGTGCGCCAACTGCTGGCCTTCAGCCGGCGCCAGCCGCTCCAGCCGCAAGCGCTCAATCTCAACCGCGTTGTCGCCAATATGCAGCGGATTCTCACGGGCTTTCTGACCGAGCGCATCGACCTGTTTCTCGACCTGGCTCCGGACCTTGCAAACGTGGAGGTCGACCGCGTCCAAGTCGAGCAGATTCTGATCAACCTCGCGTCGAATGCACGCGATGCGATGCCCGAGGGCGGAACACTCAAAATCCGGACCCGTAACATGGTGATCGCCGACCAGGGTTCCGGCGCGGCGTCGCCGGCAACCGCCTACGTTGGCCTTTCCGTCACCGACAACGGCCACGGTATGGATGAGGAAACGCGCAGCCGCATCTTCGAGCCTTTTTTCACCACCAAGCAGCTCGGGAAGGGAACCGGGCTGGGGCTTTCCACCGTGTACGGAACCGTCACCCAGAGTAAGGGACGGATTGCAGTCACGAGCTCGCCCGGAAACGGGGCGACATTTATGATCCTGCTTCCGGCGGTCACCGCGGAGGCAGCGGGCGAAACTGCGATCGAAGACGGCGATGATCTGCGCGGAAGCGAAACCCTGCTCCTGGTGGAAGACGATACCGCAGTTCGCCACACGCTGGCCTGCTCGCTCGCGCAGGAAGGCTACACGGTGCTCGAAGCCTGCAACGGACGTGAAGCACTCGAAGTCTATTCGCAGAACCGCGGGAAGATCGCGCTGATCGTCACAGATCTGCTCATGCCACAGGTGAGCGGAGCGCAACTCGGAAAGCGTTTGGCCGAGGCCGGTGAGCACGTGCGCCTGCTCTACCTCAGCGGATATCCGGATGATATTCGATCACCGCAAAACCTTCCGCTAAGCGCGGGCTTTCTTCTGAAGCCTTTCGGCCACGCCGGCCTGGCGCGCGCGGTGCGGCGGGCGCTGGACGCTCCTGGATCGTTTGGCGGGGCGCAGCGCGAAACCAACGTCCTCGCAAGCGGCTCAACGTAAGGAAGCACCAGTCGTGCTACCTGAACAGCAGCCGACGAGACGCGGGACGTACCCGATCGTCTCTCGCTCTCAGGAGCGCTGCCTCGCCTAGCTACTTTCCGGCGCAAAATTCCCAAGGTAAGTTCCTTCTGTCGTGATGTCGGCCTGCCGGCCTCCGTGCGAGAGCGTACGGCGGGTCGTTTTCTGTCTCGCTCGTGCTCGCTGCATGTGAG
>JBOGMR010000509.1:0-3385 GCA_050746825.1 Bryobacteraceae bacterium
ATTCACGCTGGGCGTGATTTCTTCGCGCATGGCGCCCGGAAGGTGCTTGGCTGGTTCGGTGGCGGCGGATACCCGGCCATCATTGCGGAATTCCCCGGCGGGCTCGGGCTGATTTTGGGGTTGCTTAGCCGTCTCGCGGCATTCCGAATCGGGGTCGTCATGCGGGTCGCCATCTTCCTGGTGCTCGAAGGTGGCCGGCACGGGCCCGCATATTGGCCGGATCCGCATCCGTCGAGAGGCTGACGGATTGTCCGTCGTGACAGGCCGCCCCGCAAGAATCAGGAAAAGCCGGCGACCGGATGCGGAATGTACGGCTGCTCGAGCGCGGCGATTTCGTCCGTCGTCAGGTTCAGCGACAACGCGGCGACGGCGTCATCCAGGTGATGGGGCTTCGAGGCTCCGACGATCGGTGCGGTGACAACCGGTTTCTGGAGGAGCCAGGCGAGGGCCACCTGGGCGCGGGGCACTCCGCGTTTTTGCGCGACCTCTGCCACGCGCGCGACGATGCTGCGATCCGCATCAGGCATCGCGGCATAGAGCTTCTTGCCGAACGCGTCGGTCTCGGCCCGGTTCGTGGACGCATCCCAGTCGCGCGTGAGGCGCCCTCGGGCCAGTGGGCTCCACGGCAGAATGCCGATTCCCTCAGCCGCGCAGAGGGGAAGCATCTCGCGTTCCTCTTCGCGGTAGAGAAGGTTGTAGTGATTCTGCATGCTTACAAATCGCGTCCAGCCGTGCTGCGCGGCGATATGCAGAGTCTTCGAGAACTGCCAGGCATACATCGACGACGCGCCGATGTAGCGCACCTTCCCGGCTTGGATGAGATCGTGCAGAGTTTCGAGAGTCTCTTCGATCGGCGTTCCGTGGTCCCATCGATGAATCTGGTAGAGGTCGACGTAGTCCATCCCGAGGCGCCTGAGGCTTGCGTCGATCGCGATCAAAATTGCCTTGCGCGAGAGGCCGCCTCCGTTGGGACCCTTCCGCCAGGGATAGAACACCTTGGTCGCGATCACAACGTCATCGCGCTTCGCGAAGTCGCGAATCGCCCCTCCCAGGATCTCTTCGCTCGTTCCATCGGAGTAGCTGTTGGAGGTGTCGAAGAAATTGACGCCGAGCTCGAGGGCGCGGCGGATGAAGGGGCGGCTGTCTTCCTCGCCGAGCGTCCAGGGGTGCGCGCCGCGATGCGGCACGCCATAGGTCATGCAGCCGAGGCAAATTCGCGAGACGTCCAGTCCGGTGCGGCCGAGCTTCACGTAGTCCATAGGCCGTCCCTCCAGACTATCGCAAGCTCGTGAGGTCGATGACGGCGCGGTAAGGGCTGATGGCGCCCGGTTCCCTCCAAAAGTTGTGATACTGATCACCATGCGCAAGATCCGCTGGGGAGTGCTCGGTGTCGCCAGGATCGCTCGTGAAAAAGTCATCCCTGCGATGCAGCAGGGAGAGTGGTCAGAAGTCGCGGGAATCGCATCACGCGATCTACAGAAGGCCCGGCAAGCCGCCGCGTCGCTCGGCATCCCCAAGGCCTACGGCTCCTACGAAGACCTAATCGCCGATCCTGCCATCGAAGCCGTCTACAACCCGCTCCCCAATCACCTGCACGTACCTGTCTCGATTCGCTGCGCCGAGGCCGGCAAGCACGTGTTGTGCGAGAAGCCGATCGCCCTGACCGTCGCGGAAACGCGCGAGCTGATCGCAGCCCGCGATCGCACCGGCGTCAAAATCGGCGAGGCATTCATGGCGCGCTCGCACCCGCAATGGCTCAAAGCCCGCGACCTGGCCCGCTCCGGCCGCATCGGCGAGCTGCGCCTCATCACCGCAAGCTTCAGCTACTTCAACCGGGACCCGCACAACATCCGCAACATTGCCGAGTGGGGCGGCGGCGCGCTCATGGACATCGGCTGTTATCCCATCACGCTTTCGCGAATGGTGTTCGGCGAGGAGCCCAGCCGCGTCGTAGGCCTGCTCGAACGCGATCCGGAGATGAAGACCGATAGGCTCAGTTCGGCCCTGCTCGAGTATCCTTCCGGGCAATGCGTCTTCAGTTGCTCCACGCAACTGGTCCCCTATCAGCGCATCCAGATCCTCGGCACGAAAGGCCGCATTGAGCTTGAAATCCCGTTCAACGCTCCGCCGGATCGGCCCACGCGGTTATTCGTCGATGACGGCTCAAGCCTGTCCGGCGCGGGAATTACCGTCGAGGAGATCGCCACCTGCAATCAGTACACGATTCAGGGCGACCTGTTCTCTCGCGCGGTCCTCGAAAATGGACCCGTTCCCACCCCCCTCGAAGACGCCGTGAAGAACATGGCAGTCATCGAGGCGCTCTTCCATTCGGCGCGTACCAATCAGTGGGTGAGTCCCGCCTGAGCCGCTGCCCCAACTATGCTGAGCCCCAGCGCCTGGCAATCGGCCTCGATCATCTCCTTGACGAGCTCTTCGAATCCGATCCGGTGCTCCCATTCGAGGCGCTTCCGAGCCTTGGACGAATCCCCGGTGAGAATGTTCACCTCTGCCGGGCGGAACAGGTTCGGATCGCCCACGACGTGCTTCCGGTAATCGAGACCCGCATTCGAAAACGCCAGCGCGACAAATTCGCGCACCGAGTGGCTCACTCCCGTGGCGATCACGTAGTCGTCCGGCTCCGGCTGCTGCAGCATGCGCCACATCGCCTCGACGTATTCGCGGGCGTGCCCCCAGTCGCGCCGCGCTTCGAGGTTCCCCAGTTGCAACTCCTTCGATCTCCCGGCCAGTATCCGCGCCACGCCGCTGGTGATCTTGCGCGTCACGAACTCGTAGCCCCGCCGCGGCGATTCGTGATTGAACAGGATCCCGCTGCTCGCGTGCATCTGGTAGGCCTCGCGGTAATTCCGCGTTAGATCGAATCCCGCCACCTTACTAATGCCGTACGTCGAGCGCGGATGAAAGCGCGTGTGCTCGTTCTGCGGAACTTCCTCGGCCTTGCCGAACATCTCGCTCGACCCGGCGAAGTAGAACCGGCACTTCGGCGCCAGGTTCTTCACCGCCGCCAGCAGATAATGCGTGCCGTTGATATTCGCGTTGAGCGTCGAAAACTCGTCGTCGAACGAATAGCTGACGAAACTCTGGGCCGCCAGGTGATAGCACTCGTCCGGCCCTACTTCCGCAACCACGTTGTGGATGCTGGCGTAGCTCTCGAGAGACGCGGCGTGCAGCGTAAGCCGGTCGCGGATCGGATGAATCCGCGACAGCCGGTGCTCGGGGTCCTCGAGGGCCACCCGGCGCACCAGTCCGTGCACCTCATAGCCCTTCGCGAGCAACAGTTCCGCCAGGTACGACCCGTCCTGGCCCGTAATTCACGTCATCAGAGCCCGCGGGCTAGGCATAAACCTCAATGTTACCAATAGTATCC
>JBOGMR010000510.1:0-8252 GCA_050746825.1 Bryobacteraceae bacterium
AGCCGCGCGTTCTCCCACGGCTTCTGAATGAAGTCGCGCGCGCCTCGACGCATCGCCTCAACCGCCAACTCCACCGAACCCCAGGCCGTCATCACGACGACCGGAAGCGTGCTGTCGGTCGCGTGAATCTGCGAAAGAAGATCCAGCCCCTCCTTGCCCGACGTGGTGTCGCGCGCGTAATTCAAATCGATCAGCACGCAGTCGAAGTTGCGGTGCTCGAGCTCGGCCAGCACTCCGGCCGGCGACGTCGCGGTGGCGATCCGGAAGCCCTCGCCTTTGAGCAAAAGGCGAAGCGCCTCGAGCACGTGAGGCTGGTCGTCGGCAACGAGAATGTGGGAGTCCATCGCGGCTCTCCGAATCTCAGTTTTCGACCCAACCGTCTCGTAGCTTAATAATTCTGTGTCCGAAAGAAGCATTCTTCTCCGAGTGCGTGACCTGAACGATGGTCGTGCCTTCCTGGTTCAGCTTGGTGAACAGATGCATGATCTCTTCGCCCTGGCTGGAGTGCAGATTTCCCGTCGGCTCGTCGGCAAGAATCAGCTTGGGCTTGGCGATAACCGCGCGCGCAACCGCCACGAGCTGCTGCTGTCCACCGGATAGCTGATTGGGAAACAGGTCCTTTTTGCCCACAATCTGAAAACGGTCGAGCGTGTCGCAGACGATGCTCTCCCGCTCCGATTTTTTGTAGTTGCGATACGAGAGTGGAATGTCCAGATTTTCGTACACCGTGAGGTCGTCGAGCAGGTGGTAGCTCTGGAATACAAAACCGACGTTGACGTTGCGAAGATCGTTGCGCTTCTTCTTGTCGAGTTTGTGCACCGGCTGGTCGAGAAAATAGAATTCGCCCGACCATGAGCTGTCGTGCATGCCCAGAATGTGGAGCAGCGTCGATTTGCCGGCGCCGGACGGGCCCATGATGGAGACGAACTCCCCGTCCTTGATCTCGGCGTTGATCCGACGTAGCACAAAAGTCTTGCTCACACCGTGGGTGAAGAATTTCTCTATGTTTCGAAGTTGGATCATGGTAACTGTTCATTCGTACCGCACGGCGGCAGGCTGGGTCAACCGAGGCGCCTGCAAGGAAACGCAAGACCAGGAGTAAGAGAGTTGCAAGCCGCTTGCCAACTCAAAGGAGCACCCTGCAACCGCTCCCTGACGGTGGCGGCTCAGAAAGTGGTTGCCTGGCCGCGCCGCTGTGTCCGGTATTGGGACGGGTTGGGCCGTGGGCGAACACCCGGATCGTGAAGCGGGTAGGACGCACCCACCGCCTCCTTCACGGCCGCGGCCCGGTAACGACCACTTTTCCCAGTCCCGAGTTGTTGGCGCTGTCGACGGCGCGAATCGCGATGACGTGCTCGCCTGGCGCGAGGTTCTCGTGGCGAAGCCGGAAGGCTTCGCGCTGGGAGTCAATGACCCCGTCGGAGGCGTCGAGGGGAGTCCAGGCGCCGGCGTCGATCGAGTACTCGCAGCGGCGGAGCGGGGAAGCGTCGTCGGAAGCCTCGATGTCGACCTCGAGGGCCCGCCCGTTGCGGCGTGGCGCGCCGGCTGTGACGCGCGGCGGAGTATTGTCGATCAGGACGGGCGCGCTGACAAGTTCATCTTCGCGCGCCGAGGCCGGTGAGTTTGCCTCACGATCGGACGCGGTTACACGGAAGAAATAGCGGCCGTCGGGCAGAGCGTCGGCATCCATCAGGTAGGCCTGGTCGTGGAAGGCCGATTTCAGCGTCTTCCATTGGCGCTCGTCTTCGGCGCGGTAATCGAGCTTGAAGACCATGCGGTCCCCGTCCGGATCTTCGGTCTGCCACGAGATGGTGAGCTGCTGCGACGAGGCGCGGCCGGCCGGCTGCGTGGGTGTTCCGGCGGAGGCGGAAGTTGTCGCATCGCCAGTGTCCGTCACGGTGACCGAAAACGCCGCTGTAGGATTCGCGGCGGCCGTTGGCTTCTGCTGGATCGGCGCGAGCTGCGTCGTGACCGTCAGGCTCTTTACCGAGGGCGGCGTGTTTTGCGGCAGATAGGTAAGCGTCACCGAATCGATGGCGGAGTCGCCCGAGAGTTCCGCCTTCCACTGGATGAAGCGGGCGTTGGGGCTCGCGACGCCAGCGGGCTGCACGAGCGGCGCCGACCACTCGCTCCAGGTTGCATCGGGGCGTAGCGAATTGCCGGAACGCGTGCGGAAGCGGAGCCCGGCGCTTGCCGGAGGCCCATCCGTACGCCAAGCCATGCGGCCCCAGCGCGCCACAGTACCGGCGTCGTGCACGGGCGATTCATAAGTTCCTGCCGCCGTACGCTCGTCGCCAAGCCGGTAGATCTTTCCGATGTTCCCAGTCGCGGCGAGAAGGCCACCGCTCGCGGCCAGCAGGCGGGTGGCTTCCGCTTCATTCGTCTGCGCGACGAGTGTCACTTTGCGATCGGTTGAGAGCCGGTACACGCGACCGCTCGAGTCGGTCGAGAAGTACATGTCGTCGCCGCGCCTGGCAAGGTCGTAGATGTTTTCCTCTTTCGACGACCACAGCGTGTCGACCGTGTTGTCGGGGTTGATGCGGTACAGCGCGGATCGTTCGACGCCGGGGATGTCCATCGTGGGTAACGCTGCAGCGGGCGGAGGTGCAGCCTGAGCTTGAGCCGGCTGCTGACCGGGTGCGGGTTTCGAGGGGTCGGGCGGCTTGAGCTCGGCGGCGTTGGCGGCTTCCGCAGTCACCGTGATGGTGGTGACGGGCCCTTGCACCACCGGCGCCGCGCCGCCCGGTTGCCCCGCTTGCCCAGCGCCCTGGGTGCGCTTCGCCATCGATCCGCCGAGCGCGGCGGCGTAAATGGTTCCATCGGCGGCAGGGAGGATCGCGCGAATTTCCGGAAGGTTCGCGTCGTAGAGTGCAAAGCCCTTGTCCTTCGCGCTGATCCGATACAGAATTCCGTTCGGCTCGCTGCCCGCGAGCACGCGGCCCGAGGCGTCGAACGCGAGACTGGTTACGTGCGACTGCCCGGTCTCGTAGTAGACCTCGCCGCGTCCGGCAGCCTCGATGCGGAACACCTTGCCCTGATCGCCCGTGCCGGCGTAAAGCGCTCCATCGCGCCCGAACGCCAGCGACCAGATGTACTTCGCTTTTGGCGCGAAGTATTCCTCGGCCTTGCCGTTCACGATCCGGTATATCTTGCCGTCGGGGGAAGCGGCCGCGTAGAGCGCGCCGGCTGCGTCGAGCGCGAGCGCAAATACTTCAGGCTCGTCGGCGGTCCAATAGGCGGCTGCGGCGCCGCCGCGCGGGATGCGGAACACGCGCCCGCGATGCCCGGTTGCGGCGTAGACGGCGCCGTCGGCGGATTGAACCATCGCCCAGACCACGGGCTGATCGGAAGAGAAGAGAGTCTCGAGGCGGGGAGCGAGGGCAAGGCGGCCGTCGCGTGCGAGGGAAACGCCGTCGAAGCGGCCTTTCACGAAATCCTGGTAACTGTTCATTTCCCAGGTGGTGGTGGATGCGGCGAAACTGGTGGCGGCGACGAGGAGGGTCAGCAGTCTTTTCATTCTTTGATTTCCACCTGGATGGTTTTCGAGCCGGTGACCAGCGCCCCGCCTGCGTCGACTTCGAACTCAGCCACTTTCGAGCTGAAGGATTGCACGGGGCCGCCCTGCGACTGGGCGCGCGCGAGGATCATGCCTAGAGACGGCGGCGGGCCGGACAGATCCGCGCCGCTCTGCTGGTAGGACGGATCCGGGCGCCACACCCGCACATAGGCCTTGGTATTCGAGCGCAGGCGGTTCACGGTGGCTACGGCCTGCGCCGCGGTCCTGGGCGTCACGCCGTGCAGCAGGCGGAACTCGCCTAGATTCGTCGACATGGCATCGCCTACGGTGAAGTGCAGCGGACCGGGCGTCATTCCGACGGGAACCTTGTAGGAAATCCTGCGCGGGAGCTCCACGCCGTTTTCGCCTGCAAGTGAAATCACCACGTCGACCGGCTCGCCGGGCCGAACCTGCAGGCGCGACGGATGCACCTGGTCGATCTGAAGCTGACGTTTTTCGCCGGACGACTCGATCCGCAGCCGGATCCTGCGCAGAGCCAGCGCATCGAAGCCGCTCTGCATCACGTAGGCGAGCGGGATCGCGGTGGAGAGCGAAGCCTGCACGAGTGCGCCGCCTTCGGCCGCGTACATGTTGTCAAGGCGGAGCGGCGGCGTCTGTCCCTGGAATTCGATTTCTCCTTTCACAGCGAAGCTTCCGGTACCTGCGCTGTGCTCGGCCGAGTCGAGGGTCGAGAACAGGATCATCTGCAGCAGGAAAGGCGACAGGAAACGATCGTGCACCAGTTCCATCTTGTATTCACGGGCCTGAGCGCCGCGCCCGCCCAGGGAGATTTCCATCGGAATCATCGCCGCCCGGCGGCCGAATTCCCCCGCGATCGCGGTGTTGCGATCCTGCGAGATGACGCCCATCAGCTCGCGTGACGCGGCTATTTTGAACGAGCTGGCGAGCGAGGGCAGAAGCGTCAGCACTTCGGCCCGCGCGAACGGAAGATCGGTCGCACCGACAGAGAGGAAGCGATGCCCGAACGCGTAAAGCTTTCCTTCATCGATGAGCGTGACGGTTCCGTCGGCGCCGAGGGCGAGATCGCCGGTGACCAGGTGCACCGAAATCATCGAGCCGGGCTGGATCGACGAGGGCGAGCCCAGGGGACCGCTGGTTCGGCCGCCGCCCGAGATCCCCTGTATGGGTTCGAGCCCGAGCGCGCGCAGGCGCGGAGCAAAATGATCGACGGTCGCGCGCGTGAACCCGGAGAAGGAGACCGGCGTCGCGATTTCAGCCAGGCGGCTCGATCCGAACATCGCTTCGGCGGGTTTGGGAAGGCCGGCGAGGAGATCGGTGTCCAGCATGGACACCCGAGCGCGGGACGGCGGCCTGATGTCGGGAATCGCCAGCATTTCTTCGATCGGCCGGATGCCCGCGATCGGCTCCTTGGAATACGGGAAAGCCATTGCTATCGCACCGGCGAGTGCGCCGTCTATGTAAACAGGGCTACCGCTCATTCCTTGCATCACGCCTGTGGTTGCCAGCGGGCCGCCCGAGAGGCGTGCGAGGATAAGGGACTGCTTCGGGCCGATGTTTTCGAGAACGCCGAGGATTTCGACTTGGAAGTCGTCGATTCGATCGCCCGTAAAAACGGATTTGCCGATGCCTTTCAGACCAGGACGGATGTCGCGGAGAGGGTACAGAGGCGTGGCCGCCCAAGTCGCGGTAGCGATGAGGAAGGCGACGCTGAGGCGCGAAAAGCGCATGCTTTCATGATAGACGCTTGCGAGCTGTTCTTCGTAAAGTCCAAAAAGACACAAGGGACGTTCCCGGGCGCGATTGAGAGACCGCGGTGCGCCCGCCCAAACTGCTTAGGGCGCTGGAGTTTTTCCGCCGCACAGTTCATCCGCATTGAAACCTGGCGGGGTTGTGGACCATCCATCGAGATAGCGGCCGAGATATAATCGTTACAAGGTTGTATCGGGCCGGAGGTTGAAAACCAAAGATGAACGTAATTGACAAGATTCGAAAAGAGAAACTGCTTTCGCTGACGCTCGTGGTGTTCACGCTGTCGATCGGCGTCCTGATCGGCACGCTCGTGAACACGGGGGTGAACGCGGCCAAAGGGCAGGCCGCGCCAGGAGCTACCCCTCTGTCGATCCCCAGTCCGGTCCAACTCCAGAGTTCCTTCGCCCAGCTCGCCAAACAGCTCGAGCCGTCCGTCGTGCATATTTCAACCACCTATGAGCAGAAGGCTGCTCAGCAGAAAGGCCGCAGCCGGCGTCCGCAGCCGGGCGAGGAAGACCAGGACATGGGTGACCTGTTTCAGCGCTTCTTCGGCAATCCGTTCGGCGACATGCCGCGCGGCCGCCGCGGCGCAGCGACGGGCTCGGGTGTGATCATCGATCCGGCTGGATACCTTCTGACGAACAACCACGTGGTTGAGAAGGCCGACCGCATTCAAGTGACGTTGTCTCACTCGACCGAAAAGCTGGACGCCAAGCTAATCGGCACGGACCCGGAAACGGATCTGGCGGTGCTCAAGATCGACACCAAGAAGCCGCTTACCGCAGCCAAGATCGGCAACTCGGACGGCATTCAAGTCGGTGACTGGGCTGTCGCGATCGGATCTCCGTTCGGGTTACAAGCCACAGTGACGGCCGGCATCATCAGCGCCAAAGAGCGCGACCTCGGGGGGCTCGAGCATCAGTTCCAGCGCTTCCTCCAGACCGATGCTGCGATCAACCCCGGAAACAGCGGTGGTCCGCTGATCAATATCAACGGTGAAGTGATCGGCATCAACACCGCGATCGCGAGCGGCACGGGCGGCTACCAGGGCATCGGGTTCGCGCTGCCGGTCAACACCGCGGCGAAGGTCTACAACCAGATCATCAAGGTTGGTAAGGTCTCGCGCGGCGCGATCGGCGTCGGCTTCAAGGAAGCGAAGCCCGAGTTGCTGGCTGTGTATGGCGCCAAGGAAGGCGTCTTCGTCGAGAGCGTCTCGCCCGATATGCCGGCGGCCAAGGCCGGTATCAAGCCGGAAGACGTTATCATCGCAATCGACGGCAAACCGGTGCGCGATGGCCAGGATCTGGTCGGGCGGATTTCCGATACGCCCGTCGGCAACCCTGTGACGATCACCGTCATCCGCGACAAGAAGAAGCAGGACTTCAAGGTCATCGTCGGCGACCGTCAGAAGATCGTCAACAGCGAGCGCGACTTCGATCGCCCCGGTGAAGCCGAACGAAACGAAGGTACACCGGCGAAGTTCGGCATCGAGATTCAGAACTTCGCCCCGAGCCGCCGCGAGGCGCTCGGATTCCGCGAAGAAGGCGGCGTCCTGGTCAGCCAGGTAGCGACCGGCTCGTTTGCCGACGATATCGGACTTGCGGTCAACGACGTGATCCTGTCGATCAATCGCCAGCCGGTAAAGTCGGTCGACGATGTTCGGCGAATCCAAGGTACGCTGAAGCCCGGCGATGCGGTGGCGATGCGCGTGATGCGTATGGCGGCCGTCCGCCGCGACGGAACCCGAGACTGGGCCCCGCTGTTCCTGGCGGGAACCATGCGGGATCAGTAAGGGAGGAACCGCCAATTTGCGGGACCGCAGTTGGTTCGCTGTACTCTGTTCCGTAGTTCTGGGGGTGGCCGTCGCAATGGCGGCCGCCCCTCAGTCTTCCAATACCAAGAAGAAAACCACCAAGTCAGCCGCTAAGAAGTCCAGTTCGGCAAAGAAGTCCGCATCCTCCAAGTCCAAGAAGAAATCAACAGCCGCTGCAGGCAGTTGGCGCACTGCAGGCCAGAGGCAGCCGACGCCGGAACGCTACAAGGAAATCCAGTCGGCTTTGGCGAGCCGCGGATATCTCGAAGGCGGCGCAGCGAACGGCGTTTGGAGAGAGTCGTCGGTGGATGCGCTGAAGCGATTTCAGCAGGATCAGAATCTGGAGCCCAGCGGCAGGATCACTTCTCTGTCACTGATCGCACTCGGTCTGGGGCCCAAGCACGATCAGATCGGAAACGCTCCCAGCCAGGCCACCGGCAAGTAGGCGGCGGCCGCAGCCACCAGCTTTTCATCCGCAGTCACAACCGTTCCATTGCGATTGACGGCCAGCGCTACGTAAATACTGTCGTAGACCGCGCAGTTGAATCGCCGGGCGATTTCACGGGCAAGCTGGAGAAGCGGTGCGGCCGGATGGGCCGGCAGCTTCATGCCAAGAAGCTGTTCGATTACCTGATCGCAGATGGCGCGGCCGGAGCGCTTGTGCCGCTCCGCCCGCAATGCGACGCTGCCGACTTCTGCGAAGAACAAGTCGGGTACCTCGAACCGGACCTTACCTTTGGTAAAGAGGCGCAGCAGCTCAACCGCCTCATCGACGTTTTTCTCGTCCCTACCGCTGAGGAACCACTTGCAGGCGACGCTCGCATCCAGGATGACGGGCTTCACCGCTCCCGATCCTCGCGCAGGAGTTGCTCGACGGAAGGCCCGGAAGCCGTAGCGGCCTTCGCACGAACCGAGAGAATCCGCTTATAGAATTCCTCGCGCCTCTTCAATTCGGCTTTCGTTGGGACGGAACTTTCGAGAATTGCGATGGTCTCCGCGGCGATGGACCTGTGGCTGTCCCGGGCCCTGGCCTTGAGGGCGTCGTAGATCTCGTCAGGGACGTTTTCAACGTACAAGGTCGCCATATGCACTCCCAATACACATTCTATGCTAATGCTATCACAATGTCAAGGGTTGTCTTGGGAGGAATAC
>JBOGMR010000511.1:0-3135 GCA_050746825.1 Bryobacteraceae bacterium
ATCTCGACGCTGTAGTGGTCGCCGCCCAAACTGCGGGCGTCGCGATTTACGCCGCCACGTACTCGGCCTACGCGACGGCCTTCACTGCGAAGCCATCGGACGCTCCTCCGCAGCCTCTTCCCAAGGGACCACCGCCGCGCAGCACAGATCCGGAGATTCCGCCCGACTTCAGGAGGATTCCCGTTCCCTCTCCAGCTCAGCGCGTGGACATTCTCGGCGGACTCGGCGAGCTGGCGCGCCTGGGAATGAAGAACACCGCACAGGCGCTGATCACTGGAACCGGAGGCGCGACGTTTTCGTTCACGCGGCTCAAAGGTCTTGAGGACGCGATTCAAAAACTCGCCGGCGAACTGCACACACAGTACCTGCTCAGCTTCACGCCGGAGGCGCGGGGCGCGGGTTTTCATCGTCTCGAAGTGCGCGTGACCCGGCGCGACGGATTCCGTGGCGATCTCCGCATTCGGGCGCGTCCGGGCTACTGGCCGGACGGCGTTCGGCCGGAACCCTGAAGCTACGCTCGACACTGAACTCGACTTCGCTGCCACTCTATTGGAAACCTGCCCAACCGCCCCCGAGCTGCCATTTGTCCGTGACGCCGTATCCGGTTTGAACCGGAATTTGGAACCGGTCCGGTCCGCTCCGCGGCAATTGCGGCGACACGGTGACCAGCACTTCCCCCTTCTCTTGCGGCTGAACAATCAGCCCGTGGTAGAAATCCGGAAAGAACGCTTGCTTACGCGCGCGGCTCAGTAGAAGGAACACGTGACAGAGCCGCGACGGTGAGGGAGCGGTTTTTCCGACGGGCTGTTAGTTTAGGGAAAGGTGAGTCCGCGGCTCCACCGCCGGAACGTTGATACACTGATACACCATGACGCCCACCCGCAGAGATCTGCTTCGGACCGCGGCCGCGGCGGCCGTAGCTGCAGGATCGAGCCCCGCCACCGCAGCTCCCGCCCCGGCCCGTATTCGTCTTGCCGTCTCCACCTATTCTTATTGGCACTTCCGCACCGAAAGGTACCCGGTCGAAAAGGTGATCGAAGACGCTGCGCGACTGGGCTTTGACGGCGTCGAGATTCTGCATCGGCAGATGACCTCCGAAGAGCCCGCCTACCTGAATCGCCTCAAACAGCTCGCCTTTCGCAACGGGCTCGCTCTTCCCATGCTCTCGATCCATCAGGACTTCGTCCATCCCGACGCCGAGGAACGCAAGCGTCACGTGCAGCACACCGTCAAATGCATCGGGCTCGCGCATCAGATGGGCATCCCCTGTGTGCGTCTGAACTCAGGCCGATGGAAAACCATCAAGTCGTTCGACGAGCTCATGAAGGTGAAAGGCAACGAGCCGCCGCTCGCCGGCTACACAGAAGACAGCGCCATCGAGTGGTGCGCCGGCTCGATCCGGGAATGCCTTGCGGCCGCCGAAAAGGCCGGCGTTGTACTCGCGCTTGAAAACCATTGGGGCCTCACGACGAGCGTCGACACGCTGCTTCGCATCCACCGCATGGTCTCGTCACCCTGGCTCGGCATCAATCTCGACACGGGGAACTTCCCCGATGAGCCATATCCCGGGATCGAAAAACTCGCGCCGCACGCCACCATCGTGCAAGCCAAGACCTATTACGGCGGCGGCGAATGGTACACGCTCGACCTCGACTACAAGCGCATCGCCGCATCGCTGCGCAAAGCCAATTTCCAGGGCTGGGTCTCCCTCGAGATGGAAGGCAAGGAACCGCCTGCGACCGCTGTGCCCAAGAGCCTGGCTGTACTCCGCGAAGCCTTCAGCTAATGACGCATCCCGACTCACATGAAACTGCTCATTGCGATCATTGCCATTCTCACGCCGGCGCTGGCCGTCGACATCACGCTCGCCACCAATCCGCCGGGCTTCAATCTCATCGTTGACGGCGTTGCAACGCCCACACCGCAAGTCGTCAACTGGACTCCTGGCTCTTCGCACTCCATCGGCGCCGTGTCTCCACAGACCACCGGACTCACACGCCGGATCTTCGCTTCCTGGTCGGATGGCGGTGCGCAGACTCACGAAGTGGTCGCGCCCGGCACTCCTGTCACGTTCACGGCGAGCTTCCGCGCGCAGCATGCCCTGACGCTCATCGTCTCGCCGCCGGGTGGCGGAACGGTCGCTGCGAGCCCCCCATCGGACGGTGGCTTCTACGACGCAGGCGCGGTCGTGCAGCTCACTGCCATACCGGCAGCCGGATCCGCATTCAAGAACTTCACCGGCCCGGTGAGCGGAGCGAGCCCTCTGTTAGTCACGATGTCCGCACCGATCGGCCTCACGGCCAACTTCACCTGCGGCTTCACGCTCTCGACAACCAACGGGTCGTTCGGAACCGGCGCCAGCACCTCGAGCGTCGACGTGCTCACCACGGGCAGCAATTGCGCGTGGACCGCTGCCAGCAACGCGCCCTGGATCGCGGTGCTCAGTGGAGCCAACTCGGCGGGGACCGGTGCGGCTTCCTTCTCTATCGCACCGAACACGACGAATGCCGCGCGAGTCGGGACGCTCTCGGTTGCGGGGCAAACTTTCACCGTAAACCAAACTGCGGGATTCGGACTCGGGCTGTTCAAGGTGGGCCAGTTTCTGCTCGACATCAACAACAACCGCACGTTCGACGGACCTCTGGTTGACCGCCAGAACCAGTTTGGCCTCGGCGCCGATCTGCCCGCTGTGGGCGACTGGAACGGTACAGGTTCGGCGAAGCTTGGCGTGTTCCGCGATGGCGCCTGGTATCTCGATCTCAACAACAATGGCGTGCTCGACGCGGGCGACCGCACCATCGCCAACTTCGGCACTGGCGGAGATTTTCCCGTGGCCGGCGACTGGGACGGTTCCGGCGCCGCGAAAGTTGCGGTCTACCGCCGCGGCGCCTGGTTCTTCGACCTCAACGGCAACGGCCAGTGGGATGGCACGCCCGCCGACGGCTTCTTCGCGAATTTCGGCATACCCACCGATCTTCCCGTCGTTGGAGATTGGAATGGCTCGGGCAAAACCAAAATCGGCGTGTTTCGCGGCGGCTCCTGGTTCCTCGATCTCAACGGCAACGGCCAATGGGAGGGCCCAGGTATCGATGGTTTCATCCCGAGCTTTGGCTTTCCCGGCGACCGGCCGGTGGC
>JBOGMR010000512.1:0-7239 GCA_050746825.1 Bryobacteraceae bacterium
GCGTGGACTAGCCAAGATCACCAGCTTTGATGATTCGGTTAAGGTCACGATGTCCGCCGCAACATTGGATGCCCTATCCAGGGCGTATAGCGGCCTGGTGAAGAAAGGAAGCATTTCCCGGAATTCATCCTGGGAATCGGGGCTAGGTATCAAGTATGAGCCTCGCCAAGAATGATGGCTTTTGGGCGGTTGTTACGATGCTTCCTGACGTGCTGCGCCGATTCTGCGTGAGCGTCATCAGACGAGTGTCACACGTTCGGGAACCGCTTAAAGCGTTAATCAGTCAGTTTCCATCCGACATTTTGCCCGTGCGAGACCAACGGCATGGAAGTTCAGCCATGATCCACAGGAGCCTCTATCAGTTGTACAGAGCGTTGGCAGGCACGTCTGTCGTATTGGCCATCTCCTCGGCGGCGCTTGCCCAGAGCAGGCCTTTCATCCCCGGCGAGATCATCATCACCCACGCTGCCTCCATCCTCCCCGCCAACTCCCCCGCCTCCGGTCTCGCCCCCGGCTCCCTGTTCGGCATCAATCTCAGAGGGCTTTCCTTCACAGACGAAGTCCAGGCTGGCGAGAAAATTACCCTCCGGTTCCGCATGGGCTCCAGCAACTCTTCGGAGGAACTGCCGCTGTTCTTTACGGACACTGACGCCTACTTCGAGAGCATTGTCCCGGCCACAGCAGAGCCGGGTCCCGCCGAAATCATCGTCGTTGCCGGCCGGAAAATCTTCCCTCTCCGGATCTACATAGCGTCCTTCAATTTTGGGTTCTTCAGCAAATCCGGAGTCGGGTTCGGAAGCGCAGTCGCGCAGAATAACGGCGCATCAGGCGCGGAGGCTAATCAACTAACGACGCCCGTCCGCCCCGGAACTTATCTCACTCTATGGGGAACGGGACTCGGCCGGAATTCCTCAGGCATCGTCGTCGAGCTCGGCGGTGTTTCCCTTTCCCCTACCTACGCCGGACCCGCGCCAGGTTTTCCCGGCGTGGACCAGATCAACGTGCGAATTCCGCCTGAGCCCTCGGGAATACCAGATGGGTGCTACGTCCCTATAAGGATACGGATGGGCTCTCAGATTTCTCCTGCCGCGACGATTACCAAATCCGGCGATCCCGGCCCTTGCGCGCATCCGCTGGGTCTCAGCCTGGAGAAACTGGAAACCCTCGATCGCGGCGATTCTCTGCCGGTAGGACAGGTCGATTTGATCAGCTTCATAGAGCCGGACTATGAGACGCGCGAACCCAACTCGTCCGGCGCGAGAGAATCGCCGTACATTTGTATCCACTTGGCCCAACCGGCGTCGAATCGCTTGCCGGAACCCTGGAACCGGCTCCGTTGGTCGCCTCATGCCGCGCCGGCGTCGGGCCCGAACCTTTTTGGTACCTTGTACTGCTGAGTCCATCGATCGACCCGGGGGCCGCGCCAGTCCTTACCGGGCCGGCTGGCCAGAGCCTCGAATTGACGGGCAACGTTGCCGGACACTACTCCGCAGGAACGCCTGCGGCGGGAATGCCGCCCACAGAGCCGTCATACTGGCAGGAGGGCCCGTGGAAGCTGTCGTTTCGAGGCGGCCGTACCACACTTGCATTCGACGTTCCCATCGCAGTGCCGTCGCAATTGCGCTGGCTGAACCGCTGGCTTCGAACACCATATCGCGCGCCAGAGATCTACCGCTCCAATGGGATCCAACTCCATACTCCAGTGGAGAACGCGTTGAGGTCACGCTCGACGTTGTCATTCCGTTTCCGCGTACGGATGGAACCGGCCGGCTCGTTCATTCTGTATCCTGTGTCGCACCCGCGCGCGACGGGAATCTGACGATCCCGGCCTCACTGCTCTCGACCCTGCCCAATCCACCAAACGATCAATCGCCGACTCTCAGTATCAGCCTCGCAAGCCGATCCAGTCCGCCGGTGGTGTTTCAGGCGCCTCTCATCTCGGGAGGCACACTACCGGGCCGAACCGCGATAACTTTCAAGGAGATCAACAACGTATCGTTCGAGTGAGCACTGGTGGCGGGCAAGCGTTTGTGACTACCGCGATCTACAGTACACTGGAATTGCGGAAAGGCACAGGTTTCGCGTAGCGTAACCCCTTCATCTCCCGGGGATTGATTTGCGTCCCTGCGATCGTCTACGCTGAGTAGTTTCGCTCGCTTCGTCCGCGAGTTCCCGAGGAGGATCCAAACGAATGCTTTCTCCGAGCCTTGTTCCCGCGCTTCTGCTACAAGCGGGCGGGACGGCCGAGTCCGGTCAGGTGTACCTGCTTGTCGTACTCGGCATCAGCGTGCTGTCACTGGGCGTGGCAGCAGCGCTATCCAAATACGTGGTGTCCCAGGACACGGGAACGCCACAAATGCAAAAGATTTCGAATGCCATCAAGGAGGGCGCAGAGGCGTTTTTACGCAGGCAGAACCGCACCATTCTGCTGATGTCGCTGGCTCTCGCCGTCATCATCTATCTCGGTTATCTATTCGGTAAGGGCGATTCGAAACTTGCGGTCCGCATGACCATCGCGTTCGTCGCGGGCGCCCTTTGCTCAACCGCGGCGGGCTTCAGCGGCATGTGGGTTTCGATTCGCTCCAATATCCGCGCGGCATCGGCGGCTCGCACCAGCCTGAACAAGGCGCTGCAGATCGCGCTGCGCGGCGGCGCCGTCACGGGACTGAGCGTGGTCGCCTTATCGCTGCTGGGCGTCGGAATTCTCTTCTGGCTGTTCGACGGCCTGTCGCAACCTGAAAAAGTTCCCGGCCAGATTGTCGCGTTCGGATTTGGCGCCAGCTTCGTGGCTCTGTTTGCACAGCTCGGAGGAGGCATCTACACGAAAGCCGCCGACGTCGGCGCCGACCTGGTCGGCAAGGTCGAGGCGGGCATTCCCGAAGACGATCCGCGGAATCCCGCCGTGATCGCCGATCTGGTAGGGGACAACGTGGGCGACTGCGCGGGCCGCGGCGCCGACCTGTTCGAGTCGACGGCCGCCGAGAACGTCGGCGCGATGATTCTCGGCGCGGGTCTGTTCCCCGTCTTCGGCATCCAGGGTATTCTGTTTCCGCTGCTTGCGCGCGCGTTCGGTCTGATCGCGTCGATCGCCGGCGTTTTTGTCGTCAGAACCAAGGAGGACGAGGATCCGATGCAAGCCCTCAACCGCGGCTTCTACGTCACCACCGTGCTGGCCCTGGCGGGCTTTTATCTCGCCGTGCATCTCCTGCTCCAGGGCAACATGATGCTGTTCCTCGCCGGTGTTGTCGGGATCCTTACCAGCTTCCTGTTCGTTTTCATTACGCAGTATTACACCGAGTACAAATACCGTCCGGTCAAAATGATCGCGGAGAGCTGCAAGACGGGACCCGCGACAACGATCATCAGCGGTTTCGCGATCGGTCTCGAGTGTGTCGCGCTTCCGGTGATCGTGATTTCCGCGGCGATTCTGGTTTCGTATTACCTCGGCATCAACGCGGGCCTGCCGAACGTGTCGCAGCAAGCGGCCGGCCTGTACGGGACGGCGATCGCGACGATGGGAATGCTCTCGACCGCCGCCTACATCCTGGCGATGGACACTTTCGGTCCGATCACGGACAATGCCGGGGGCATCATCGAAATGTCGAAGCAGCCCGAGGAGATCCGAAATCGCACCGATCGTCTGGACTCTGTCGGCAACACCACCAAGGCGCTCACAAAAGGTTACGCCATCGGCAGCGCCGCGCTGGCTGCGTTTCTTCTCTTCTCCGCTTACATCGACGAAGTGAAGCTGCACCTGAATATGACGCTCGACGCGCCCTTCCCGATCGACATCGGCAACGTACCCGTTTTCACCGGCGCGCTTCTCGGCGCGATGCTGGTGTTTCTGTTCAGCTCATTCGCGATCAAGGCGGTCGGACGCGCCGCGCAGACCGTGATCGAAGAAGTACGGCGCCAGTTCAAGGCGAATCCGGGGATCATGAAGGGGACGTCCGATCCCGACTACGGCGCCTGCGTCGACATTGTGACCGTCTCAGCGCTGAAGGCCATGGTGGTTCCGGGCCTGTTGGCAGTTGTAAGCCCGGTCGCAGTCGGGGTCATCTTCAAGAATCTCTCCACCGGCCCGAAGGACCCCATTGGCGCAGTAGCGGTCGCAGCGTTTTTGATGGTCGGCACGATCTCCGGCATTCTGATGGCGACGCTCATGAACAACGGAGGGGGCGCGTGGGATAACGCCAAAAAGTACATCGAGACGGGCGCGTATGGCGGCAAGGGCTCCGACGCGCACAAGGCCGCCGTGGTGGGCGATACGGTCGGGGATCCGTTCAAAGACACCGCCGGGCCGTCGCTGCATGTGCTGATCAAGCTGCTCAGCACCATTACGCTGGTGGCGGCGCCGCTGTTCATCTGATTGCCATGAAGCGAATCATTCTGCTGTTCTCCGCGGCCACGTGCCTGGCGCAGCCGCGATACGACTTACTGCTCAAGGGCGGGCACGTCATCGACCCGCGCAACTCGCTCGATGGCGTGATGGATGTGGCGATCGCCGGGGATAAGGTGGCTGCCGTTGCCGCGAACATCGCACCAGCCGAAGCCCGCCGCACCCTCGACCTGCGCGGTCTGTACGTGACACCGGGGCTGATCGATCTGCACGTGCACGTTTTCTCGACCACCGGAATCCGCGATGCGTGGGCGGGCGACAACAGCATTCAACCCGACGCGTTCAGCTTCCGCACCGGCGTGACGACGATGGTGGATGCGGGCAGCTCCGGATGGCGCAACTTCGAGACTTTCCGGCACGGCGTGATCGACCGCGCCCGCACGCGCGTGCTGGCGCTCATCAATATCGCGGGACTCGGGATGATCACCGACATCGTCGAGCAAGCCGACTTCGAGCCGGGGCGAGTCGCGGAGCTGGCCAGCAAGCACAAGGATGTCGTAGTCGGCGTCAAGTCGGCGCATTATCAGAAGCCGGACTGGGCTTCGGTGGATGGTGCGGTCGAAGCGGGCAAGATGGCGGGAATCCCGATCATGGTCGACTTCGGCTACTTCCTGCCGGAGCGGCCGTATTGGCAGCTCGTGACGGAGCACCTGCGGCCGGGCGACATGAGCACGCACTGCTTCCGCGGTCCGGTGCCGTGGGTGGATGAGCAGGGGCGTTTGTACGATTACCTGCGGCGGGCGCGCGAGCGCGGGGTCAAATTCGACGTCGGGCACGGCGGGGGCAGCTTCGTATTTCGAAACGCCGTGGCGGCGGCGCGCCAGGGTTTTTATCCGGACACGATCTCGACCGATCTTCACACGGGCAGCATGAACGCCGGCATGATCGACATGCCGACGACGATGTCGAAGTTTCTCGCGATGGGAATGCCGCTCAAAGAGGTGATTCGCGCCTCGACTTGGACGGCGGCGCAGAATATCAAACGCAGCGAGCTCGGCCACCTCTCGGTGGGGGCGGAGGCCGACGTCGCCGTGTGGAATCTGGCGAAAGGTGAATTCGGATTCGGGGACGCCAGTAACGGCAAGCTGATGGGGAAGCTGCGGCTGATTTGCGAACTGACACTGCGGCGCGGCGACGTCGCGTGGGATTGGAACGCGCGGGCCGGGAGAGACTATCGCGAGATGGGCCCGGCGTACGGCGTGCGGCCGGGCGTGGACCGGGTCATCCCGCCACCCAAATAACCCTTTACCTCGCCAGGACCGCTTCCAGCACGGGATCGCGGTCGGCAAGAAAATCGGCGGCAGTCAGTTCCACAGCGAGGTCAGGCTGGAGGGGAGCCACGACACCGAGCGAGCGAAAATCCTTGGTCGAATAGGTGACCGGGATGTTCGTGTTCGGTAAATTGGTGGTGAGGACATCGCCATAGGTCAAGGCGCCTCCGGTCGGCTCTCCGGCCAAGAGCACGTTCTGGCCGCGGAGGGTCCAGGCGTTGGTGACGGCGGATGAGTACGACTGGCGTCCAATCAGGACCCACGCCGATTCCGGTTGCGGGATATCGCCGCGCTGCCCCGCCGTCTGAAGCTCGCGAGCGAAGCCTTCGAGTACTGCGCTGTTTCCGCCGCCGTTGTTGCGCATGTCGATGACCCAGCGCCGCACGGGCTTGTCCTTGAGCGCCGCCAGCAGTTGGCGCGTGAACTCCGCCATCGCCAGTGCCGACGAGTCGCGGCACTGGTTGTATTTGAAATAAAGAGTGGCGGAGTCCTCGAGGTAGGCGAACCAATAGGCGCGATCGGGATATCGCCGCCACAGGGGATTCCGGGGCTGCGCGAGCACGGGAGCATTGATGAGAGCCAGGCCGACCGGTGAGAGGGTGAACGAGAACTCGACGCCGCCGTCGTCGAAGGTATACTGCGCGTTGCCGGGCTCGCTCAGAATCTTCGCCGCGGCGAGCACTTCCGGAGAAATGAGCAGGTCCTCGCTGCGGTACCGCGCCCACGGATCGACCTCATGGGAAATGAACGGGAGCAGCGCCTGGTAGGCTTCTTCCGCAGTCTTGTCCTGAATGCGGACGATTCGTTTGCCGAGGGCGCGGCCATAAGCCTCCGGCGCCTGGATGACGAACAGGCCTTCCTTGAACCAGCGAACGCGAATCGGGAAGAAACGGGCGCCCAACGTGGCCGGCACGGAGGTGTGGCCATCGCGCAGGAGCGCCGCCAGCCGCGCAAAACCGGGAGTGATTTCGTAGCTTTCGAGATTGGGGAGCGAGGCGGAGAATTGTTCGACGGCGCTCTCGAAGCCGGCTCGCGAGACTTTGTCGAACGGGTTGGGATGATTCCTGATGATCAGGCCGGTAAATGTGATCAGATCCTGACGGATCCGGTCGTCTCGCGACTGGCCGAACAGGAGCGTGTGAAAGAGAATGAGACCGAGAGTAACGCCACGCATGGGCAATTGGACGCGGCCATTCGTGCGGGGGTTACTGGACGCCGGACTGAGGAGGCAGTGCCAACCAGTTCGCGCCGGAGCGCCTCGATACGAGCCTTGGCGGAGGGTCGCAATTCGCAACAAAGATCGCCACCTCGCTCCATTTCTGGTGCGGCTCATTCCAGGCCGCCACGCCCATTCGATTGACCGACGCGCTGCGGCACACGACGCCGCTGCGCCCGGCGGCATGCCAGCGATGGGCTGCCCGGCGCGTGGTTTCTTTGCTGACTCCGGCGGGGTAATCGCGCGGCAGACCGGCGTCCGCAAGGCCGCCGGGGGAAGCTGCATCCACTACCTCGCCGGACCAGGACAGCTCAATCAATTGAGGGCGCACGGCCGGTTGCAGGTCGCTGAAT
>JBOGMR010000513.1:0-4771 GCA_050746825.1 Bryobacteraceae bacterium
GGCACCGTGATCTCAGGAACCCACGACTTTTACAGCACGGTCAACCGCGTCTTCGAGGCTGCTGCACGGAACGCGCCTTCCGTCATCTTTATTGACGACGCGGATCTGATCTTCGAAGGCGATGAGGACCGCGGGCTGTACCGGTACCTGCTGACCAAGCTCGACGGCATCGAAAGCGCCAGCGCCGAGCGCGTCTGCGTCATGATGACCGCAATGGACGTCGGCAGCCTGCCGCCTGCGCTGGTGCGATCGGGCCGCATCGAATTATGGCTGGAAACGCGCTTGCCCGATGCGGAGGCGCGCGCCACGATCTTCCGCGAGAGTCTGTCGAAGCTTCCGTATCCGGTGCCGGAACCCGGCGTGGTGATGCTGGCCTCGGCCAGTGAAGGCCTCACCGGCGCGGATCTCAAGGCCGTCGTCGAGGACGGCAAGCTCCTGCTCGCTCACGACAAGGTGAAGGGGAAATGTTTGCGCCCGCCCGAAGAATATTTTCTCGAGGCCATCGACACGATTCGGGCGAATCGGCGGAGGTACGCAAAACCGAAGCGCAACCCTCTGGTCGAAACGGCAAAGGTGGGATTTGTGCTGGAATAAGAAGCAGGCCGGAGGCTTGCCCCGCCGATGACACCCCAAGCCAGCGCAGTCGCCGTCGAAGCGCAGGCGCAGCGCGTCTCGCGGCCGCTGTTTATGCTGGCGCTATTCTGCGTCGCGCACCTGTTCGTCGATCTCTATTCGATGGCGCTCTCGGCGATGCAGCCCGTGCTCATCGACCGGTTCCGCATGACGCTGACCCAGGCCGGCTTCCTGAGCGGCCTGATGGTCTTCGCTTCCTCGGTGATGCAGCCGCTCTACGGCTATCTCTCGGACCGATTCCACACCCGCATGTTCACCGTGCTTGCGCCCGCGGTGGCAGCGGTGTTTATTTCGTCGCTGGGTCTGGCTCCGGCTTATTGGGCATTGATCCCGATGGTTTTCCTGGGCGGGGCGGGTGTCGCGTCGTTCCATCCGCAAGCGACGGCGAACGCCACCGCCGGGTTCGAGTACCGGCAGCGCTTCATGGCGATTTTCATCAGCGCGGGCACAGTCGGATTGTCGCTTGGGCCGACGTACTTTTCGCTGGCCATCAAAAACCTCGGCTTCACCAACACCTGGGTGGCCGCGATTCCCGGCGTCATCGTGTCGATCTTTCTGTTCTGGTACCTGAAATTCTCGCCCAGCCGCTCCGCAAGCGAGAGCCGCTTCGACCTCGGCGCGCTGCGTTTCGTGTGGAAGCCCATGACGATTCACTATTTTCTGGTCTTCCTGCGATCGGTGGTTCAGGTCACCTTCGCGCAACTGATGCCGCTCTACCTGCACATCCAGCGCGGATACCCGACCATGGAAGCCAGCTACTTCACGACGCTCTATATGTTCGCGGGCGCACTCGGAGGCTTCATCGGCGGCAATCTGGCAGATGGCTTTGGTGGCCGGCGCATCATCCTCATTTCGATGTTGGGGTGCGTGCCGTTTCTGCTGCTGTTCGTGTTGACCGAAGGATGGATCTCGATCGCAGGACTTGTGCTGGGAGCCAGTATTCTGTTGTTCACGATTCCCGTCAACGTGACGATGGCCCAGGAACTGGCGCCGAAACAGGCCGGTACCGTATCGGCGCTGATGATGGGCTTCTCGTGGGGCATGGCGGGCATGATATTCATCCCGCTCACCGGTTGGGTGTCGGATCACTTTTCGATGCAGCATGCCTTTACAGGCCTGGTGATGTTTCCGCTGATCGGATTCTTTCTGGCGCTGAAGCTGAAGCGATGACCAGGCGCGCCGTTTGCCTGTTGAGCGGCGGCCTCGATTCGGCGACGTGCCTGGCTCTGGCGCGCCGCGAAGGCCTCGCGTGTTACGCCCTTTCGTTCGATTATGGGCAGCGCCACCGCATCGAGCTCGAAGCAGCGGCGCGCGTGGCCGCGCACCTCGGCGCAGTCGAGCACCGCGTCGTACGCGTCGATCTGCGGGCGTTTGGCCACTCTGCGTTGACGGACGATATCCCGGTGCCGAAGGGACGCGCCCTCGCCGAGATGACGGGCGAGATTCCGGTCACGTATGTTCCCGCGCGCAACACAGTATTCCTCTCGTTCGCGCTGGCGTGGGCCGAAGTGCTCGAGTCGTCCGACATCTACCTCGGCGTGAATGCTCTCGACTATTCCGGCTACCCCGACTGCCGCCCCGAGTACATCGAGGCGTTCGAACGAATGGCCAATCTGGCAACCAAGGCAGGCGTCGAAGGCCGCACGCGCGTGCGAATTCACACGCCGCTGATCCAGTTGTCGAAGGCAGAGATTGTGCGCGCGGGCATTAAGGTGGGCGTCGATTTCGCGCTTACGCATAGCTGCTATGATCCGGATGACGGCGGCCGGCCGTGCGGCGCCTGCGACTCGTGCCTGTTGCGGCGCAAGGGCTTCGAGGAAGCTGGCGTGCGAGATCCGGTGGGCTGACCGTTCCCTGACGTCGCCGCTCAGCAACACGTTAACGAGCCACGACCGTAAGGGATTGGTCCCAGGGATGTCATGAAGATCGCCGAAATCTTCTACTCGATTCAGGGTGAAGGGTCGCTGATCGGCGTTCCCTCGGCGTTCGTTCGCACCAGCGGCTGCAACCTGCGCTGCTCCTGGTGCGACACGCCGTATACGTCGTGGGAGCCCGAGGGCGAAGAGATGACGATCGGTCACATCGTCGCGCAGGTCTCGAGTTTCGAGGCGCTTCACGTGGTGGTCACCGGCGGCGAGCCGATGATCGCGCCGCAAATCGTGGAGCTGACCGGAGAGCTCCGTGCGAGCAATTTGCACATCACGATCGAGACGGCCGGCACTGTCTTTGCGCCTGTCGCTTGTGATTTAATGAGCATCAGTCCTAAGCTGGCGAACTCGACGCCGGAAGGGCGCTGGGCCACGGTCCACGATCGGCTCCGCATTCAACCGGATGTGCTGATGTGCCTGATGCAGAGTTACGACCATCAGCTCAAGTTCGTGGTGAGCCGGCCCGAGGATCTGGATGAGATTCGCGCGCTAGTCGAGCGGCTGGGCGCCAGCCGGCGGAAAGTGATCTTGATGCCGGAGGGAGTCGAGGTGAGCGTTCTGCGCGAGCGTGGTGCGTGGCTCGCGGAGATCTGCAAGCGCGAGGGCTTCCGGTTCAGCCCGCGCCTTCACGTGGAATTATTTGGCAACCGGAGAGGGACGTGAGCATGACACGACGACAGTGGCTGGGCGCCATTCCCGCGATCGGCCTCGCACCTTTGGCGGCGGCTCCGGCGGAAAACGGCAAGGCGCGCTTCCGTTCGGCGATCTGCGCGTATTCGTTTCGCGACGCGCTGCAAAAAAAGACGATGACCTACGACGACCTGGTCCGGATGTCGGTGGATCTCGGCGTCGACGGCCTCGACTTGACCGTTTACTGGTTTCCCGACACGTCGGACAGCTTCCTTCTGCCGCTGCGCCGGCTCGCGTACAAATCCGCGGTCGAGATTTACAGCATCTCGGTGCGAACCGAGATGACGCGTGCCACGCCTGAGCAGCGCAAGGCCGAAGTCGAGCAGATCCACAAATGGGTTGATGTCGCCGACAAGCTGGGCGCCGGCCACATCCGCGTCTTCGGCGGCAACGTGCCGAAGGGTGCGTCGGAAGACAGTGCGGCCGGGTGGGTGGTCGAGGTGCTCAAGCCCGCCGCGCAATACGCCGGCACGAAAGGCATCATTCTCGGCCTTGAGAATCACGGCGGCATCACATCTCAGGCGGATCGGATCGTCGACATCGTCAAACGCGTCGACTCGCCATGGCTGGGCATCAACCTCGACACTGGCAACTTCCGGACCGACTCCTACAACCAGATTGCGAAGTGCCTGCCTCACGCCGTAAACGTGCAGCTCAAGGCAGAGATCCGCGGCAGTGACGGTGCGGCACAGCCGTCGGATTGGGAGCGTCTTATCGGCATGTTTGCCAAGAGCGCTTACAAGGGCTACCTGGCGCTCGAGTATGAAGCGAAGGAAGCCGCGGCTGTGGCGGTGCCGAGGCTGATCAAGAACCTGCAAGGCATTTTGCGCAATTACGCTTGAGTCGCGGCGCTCGTGTCGCAGCGTCCTACCCGATACAATCGCAGTTGTGCGCCTGATCGTGATAGCCCTGGCGATCGCTTTCTCCGCCTTCGGTGAGGTGCCGCTCTACTTCGAGCCCAACATCGGCCAAGCGCCTCCTGACGTCCGGTACCTTGCGCGCGGCGGCGGTGTAACGCTGTTCATCACAGCTCGCGACACGCTCCTCGCCACCCAAAGTGGCGCTGTGCGACTTAGGATGCATGGTGCGCGTCCAGCCCGTACCGAGGGACTGGATCCTCTGTTCGGCGTGTCCAACTACTTCCGCGGAAACGACCGCTCGAAGTGGCGCACCGGCATCCCGCACTACGCCCGCGTCGCGGCCCGCGGCGTCTACCCCGGCATCGATCTCGTCTTCTACGGTCACAATCGCCGCCTCGAATACGACTTCGTCGTGGCCCCGGGCGCGAACCCGGATGTGATCCAGCTTGCGTACGACGGCGTCACCTCGATCGATCTGGACGCTGCCGGCGACGTTGTCCTGCACTCACGCGCGGGCAAGCTTCGCCAGCGCAAGCCGCGCGTCTATCAGGAAATTGACGGCCGTCCCGTGGAGATCGAAGCGCACTACCGCATCACGCCCGCGCGACGCGTCGCCTTTGAGCTCGCCCGCTATGATCGCGCGCGCCCGCTCGTCATCGA
>JBOGMR010000514.1:0-4456 GCA_050746825.1 Bryobacteraceae bacterium
CCCTCGCATAGCCGTACCGTGCGGTGATCTCGTTGAGGCGCTTCTCGCCGCGTGCGATGGACATGAGCTGCGCGCGCAGATCGCCTTCGCGCTCTTCCGGGGTGCGCACGTTCGCCAGAATCACGCGCAGCAGATCGCGGTCGACCTTACCTCCACGCACCAGCAGCGCCGGCGGGATGCGGATCCCTTCCTGGTAGATTTCCTTGGCGAGGGGCATTGAGCCCGGGCTCATCCCGCCCACGTCCGCATGATGCGCGCGATTCGCCAGGTAGAAGGCAGGCTTGCGGCGGCCGCGCAGAAAGACCGCGGACACCGCCGTAATATCCGGCAAGTGCGTGCCGCCCGCAAACGGATCGTTGAGTATCGCGACGTCGCCGGGGCCGAGATCGAACGCGCGCAGGGCGTGCTCGACCGACATCGGCATCGCGCCGAGATGCACCGGCATGTGGTCGCCCATGGCTACGGTTTGCGCGTCACCGTCGTAAACCGCGCACGAATAATCGCGGCGCTCCTTGATATTGGCCGAGTAGGAAGTCTTGCGCAGCACGACGCCCATTTCCTCGGCGATCGACACGAACAGATGCCGGAACAACTCCAGCTCGACCGGATCGGTCATTGCCTGGACTTTTTCAGCGTGGGTGGCTTCCGCGGCGCCACGGGCCGCGTGGCCGGCTCTGGTGCGGGCGTTTCCAGCGCAGGCGGCGGCTCCTGAGGCTTGCGCTCCGCCGGTTTGCAGGGATCCAGCTCAATCAGGAAACTCGCCACCGGCGTCCACTGGGCCGGGCCGCGCTTCTCGATCCGGAACGATTTGGATCGCGCGTCCGCTCGCACGCGCCAGCCCGATTCGGCTGCCGGAGGCATACGACGGATCGGGGGCGGCTTCAGCGACGCTTCACGCACCATCCAGCTTTCGCCGCCGGTAGCGGATTCGTACAGCTCGTAGCGCATCCCCTCGGTCGATTGCCCGCGGTCAAGCACTGCGGCGCCGTTGTTGCGCGATTCGAACCACATCTGCAGAATCGTGCCCGCGCGTTGGTCGTCGAACATCGGTCGTTTCCGCCACGTCTTTCCGCCGTCGGTCGAGAGCAGCACGAACGGATCGTTAGGAACCGGATACAGATTCTGGCCCCCGATCCACCCGTGCTCGAAATCGGTGAAGCGGACGTGATCGAGAGCGGCGCCGGGGATCCGCTCCACAGGTTCGCGCCACGTCTTGCCGGCGTCGGCGCTGGAGAGCACCAGCGCATAGAGCGTATGGGAATCCGAGTGGATATTGCCGACGACGAACATCTGCGTTCCGACGGCTTCGACGCTCGCCAATTCCAGGTAAATCGCACAAGGCTCTTCCGAAGAGCAACTCAGGCCGGCCGAGCGGATGTCCTCGTCCGTGCATGCAAAAGGCACGCGCATGGGCTTGCCCGTGTTCTGTAAAACTTGGGGACCGGCTGGTGCGTCCGCAGGCGGAGTCTGAGGTTCCGGCGCTTGTCCCCGGAGCAGGACCGCAGCGCCGATAGTCAGGATCCAGACACGCATCCTTCACAACCATTTTACAAAACCTTCAAACTTTCTCCTGCCAACGTTCGTATGATCAAATTGAGCCTGGCTGGGAGATAATCGAGCCATGCGCTTTTTGACTATCGCAGCCTTTGGATTCGCGCTGACCAGCGCTTCCGCGGCTGCTGCTGTCACGTATCACAAAGACGTTGCCCCCGTTCTTCGCAAGAATTGTCAGAGTTGCCATCGTAAGGGCGAGGCCGCGCCGATGGCGTTCACCAGTTACGCCGAGGTGCGCCCGTGGGCCAAATCGATTCGCGAAGCCGTGCTGCTCAGGCGCATGCCGCCATGGTTCGCGGATCCGCACTACGGCAAGTTCTCGAACGACCGGTCGCTCCATCAGAAAGACATCGACACGATCATTGCCTGGGTCGACGGCGGCGCCAAGGAAGGCGACGCCAAGCTCGCTTCCCCGCCCCTCGAAGTGGTTGAAGGATGGAACATCGGCGCGCCCGACGCTGTCCTGGAAATGCCGAAGGACTTTCAAGTTCCGGAATCCGGGACTCTGGAGTATCAATACCTCATCGTTCCGACGGGCTTCACCGAAGACAAGTGGGTCAGCAGGATTGAAGTGCGCCCGGGAAATCGCGCGGTCGTGCATCATGTGATCGGGTTCATTCGTGAGCCGGGTTCCAAGTGGCTGGCCGACGCCAGGCCCGGCGAGTTCTTCGTGCCGCGCCGCGGCGGCAATAGCGAGGGCCGGCAAGGCGTGCCGCGAAACGACACCGCTACGGAGCAAGCCTCTCTGTTCGGCTCGGAGTACCTCATCGGCTGGGCGCCCGGCACGATTCCGGAAATCTATCGGACGGGTCAGGCCAAACTCGTCAAGGCCGGCTCGGACATCGTGTTTCAACTGCACTACACCACCAACGGCAAGTCTGCGCTCGATCGATCCAAGATCGGTCTGGTGTTCTCCAAGGAGCCGCCGGCACGGCGCGTGGTGACGCTGGCCGCGAATAACACCCGGTTTACCGTTCCGGCCGGCGCGACGAACCATCGTGTCGATGCCCGCCTGACGCTGCGCACCGGCGTGACGCTGCTCGACCTGTTCCCGCATATGCACCTTCGCGGCAAAGGCTTCGAGTTCCGTCTGGTGAGGCCGGACAGCGAGCCGGAAACACTGCTGCGCCTCTCGCGCTACGATTTCAACTGGCAGCTCACCTACGTCCTCGCCCAAGCGCTTGAACTTCCCAAGGGCGCCGTGATCGAGTGTTCGGCGTGGTACGACAACTCGGCGAACAATCCCGCCAATCCCGACGCCACCAAGGACGTGAAGTGGGGTCCACAAAGCTGGGAAGAGATGATGATCGGCTTCTTCAACGTCGTGATCGACGCAAAGACCGATCCCGCCCTGCTGCGCGAGAAGAAACCCTCGACCGATTGATCGCGGGGCCGCACGCACTCCTGCGCGCCGTGTCGTGCGCCACGAATTCCCACTCACGCTTTCTTTCGCTCCGGCGGCCTCGCAAACAACGTGCGCCGCGCCTCCTCCGAGATCGCCGCGACTGCCGGATGCCTGATTTTCCGCTCCGCCGAGATCGCATAATACTGCTCGATCACCGAATCCAGCGGGCCGATGCGCGAGACCCGATAGTATTTGCGCACCTCCTGTTCGATCGCGGCCGGAGCGGCGAAGATGCCCGCGCCCGCCTGTCCGAACACGCTCAGCAGCGCCGTGTCCTGAAACTCGCCGATGACCCGCGGGCGCAAGTGGTTGGCCTCGAACCAGTGCTCGATCGCCCGGCGAAGAGTCGAGTCCTGCACCGGCAGCAGGAAAGGCGCGCCGTCGAGCGAAGCCGGATAATTCCTGCGATAGCGCGCGGCGACCGGCGGAGCGGCAAACAGCGCGACGCCGCAGGACCCGAGCAGATGGCTGAACGCGCGCACCCGCATGGCGGCATGGGCGGCCGGCGCGTCGGTCAGCACCAGGTCCAGTTCGTGCGCCGACAGACTCCGCAGCAGGCGCTCCGGGCTGTCTTCATAGCAGATGAGGCGGACCGGCTCCTTCAGCTTCAACGCCGTCTGTAGAATCCGATAGGTGATCAGCTTCGGAATCAAATCGGAGATTCCCACCACCAAGCGCGAAGGACGCCCCGGCGGCCGGCCTTTGAGCACGTCCGTCAGCTCGCGGCCCAGCGTGAAGATCTCGTCGGCGTACCGATAGACCAGTTGCCCCACCTCCGTCAGCACCAGGCGGCGGCCCACGCGGTTGTAGAGCTTCTCACCGAGACTGTTTTCGAGCGCGCGAAGCTGGCCGCTCACGGTGGGCTGCGTCAGGTGCAACTCCTCGCAGGCCCGGGCGATGCTGCCCCGCCGGGCGACGATCCAGAAGTAGAGGAGATGGTGGTAGTTCAGCCATTCCATGACATCTACTCTACATCGGAAAAACCGATGACATCGTTCCAAACTATCTATGCACCTATGGCAGCCGGGGAGCGTCCTATACGTAGAGACAACTGACGATGAAACCGGCACTGGTCAAAAACTACCGGAAAGCGCTCGAAAGCCGTGCGGCGGAACTATCGCAATCGCTGCGGCGGCGGGAACCAATTGCCGTTCAGGCCGCGCCTGATCTCCTTGACCAGGAAGTCATGGCGGCCGGGCGCGATGAGGCCGTGAACAATCTCGAACGCGAGACCCGGATGCTCAGGCAGATTGAAGCCGCTTTGGCGCGCGTCGAAAGGAACGTCTACGGCGTTTGTTTGCACTGCGGGAATGACATCTCTCCGAAGCGGCTCGACGCTCTGCCCTGGGCTGCCTATTGCGTCAATTGCCAGGAAGCTGTGGATCAGTTGCATCGAGCGATTGATTTCGCGGCGCCGCACACCGCTTGATCGGGAAAGCCGGGGGGAAAAAATGTGGAATCGAACTAAACACGACGCCGTTACTGTTTGCGTATGCC
>JBOGMR010000515.1:0-5941 GCA_050746825.1 Bryobacteraceae bacterium
TGGACGGGCGCAGCGGCGTTGCGGCCTTCGCTGCGGGCGCAGGAACGCGTGCGTCTGGAAACCTGGGACGACCGCCATCACGAGGAAGCGGCGCACCTGATCGCGGACTGCTATCAGGACCATATCGACGCCCAGATCAACGATCAGTACCGCTCGGTCGCGGGCGCGCGAAAGTTCCTGCACAACATCACGCAGTATCCGGGTTGTGGCACTTTCTACAAGCCCGGGTCGCACCTGGCGTTCGATCGCGCAGGCGGCGACCTGGCTGGGCTCTCGCTCGCGAGCCTGGTGCGTCACGACGTCGGCCACATTACTCAGATCTGCGTGGGCCAACGATGGCGAGGGCTGGGCGTCGGCTACGAGCTTTTGCGCACCTCACTCTGCGATCTGCGTGCGGTAAGGTGCCGCAAGGTGACGCTGACGGTGACCGCGGCTAATCGCGAAGCGCTGGACCTTTATGAGCGGATGGGATTCACCAACGTGCGGAACTTCTGCGCGTACGTGTGGGAAGGATTCCGGCGTTAGTGGATGCGCATGTAGCGCCGTGGCCGGCAGCCGCACAGTATAATTAATATTCAAATCCCCTATGCGATTGCCCTTTCTTGTCGCCGCCGCGGCGTTCGGCGCGATGGCGGAGACGCCGCACCTGGCCAACATTCGACAGCTCACCTCCGGAGGGCAGAACGCCGAGGCGTATTGGTCGCCCGACGGCAAGCGGCTCATTTTTCAATCGACGCGCCCGGGCTACGGCTGCGATCAGATTTTCATCATGAACGCCGACGGGTCTGATCAGCGCCTGGTGTCGACAGGCAAAGGGCGCACTACTTGCGGTTACTTCCTGAAAGACGGCAAGAACATTGTTTACGCCTCCACGCACGAAGCCGGCGACGCTTGCCCGGCGCCTCCGGACCGAAGCAAGGGCTACGTGTGGGGCGTGTTTCCGGGCTACGACATTTTTGTCGCGTCAGACTCCGGCAAGATCGTCAAGAAAGTCACCGGCGCTCCGGGGTATGACGCGGAAGCGACGGTGAACTGGAAGACCGGGCGCGTCGTGTATACCTCGGTCAGCTCAGGCGACCTCGATCTCTGGACGATGAAGCCGGACGGCTCCGGCAAGCGCCGGCTCACCTTCGCGACCGGGTACGACGGCGGCGCCGTGTATTCGCGCGACGGTAAGAAGCTGGTGTGGCGCGCCAACTATCCCCGCACCAGCGAATCGCTGACACGCTACAAGGACCTGCTGCGGGAGCATCTGACCGCCCCAATGAGGATGGAGCTGATGGTGGGCGACGCGACCGGCGAAAACAACCGGGCGGTGACCGATTTCGGTTGCGCCAGCTTCGCGCCGACGTTCACGCCCGACGGTAAGAAGATCCTGTTCGCGTCGAACAAACACGACTGCGACGGACGCCGATTCGAGCTCTACATGATCAACGTCGACGGCGCCGGCCTTGAACAGATTACAGACTTCGGCAGCTTCACCTCGTTCCCGGAGTTTTCTCCGGACGGCAAGAAGCTGGTGTTTTGCTCCGATCGCGGAGCCAAGGATCGCTACGAGTTCAATATTTTCGTCGCCGACTGGAAGTAATCCGAAACGGACGGCCTTCCTGGCCCGCCCCGAAATCGCCGGACGTAGCAGCACCGCAGAACCGCGACCGGAAGGGAGCAGCAGCACGCAGACGCGCGGGCAGCCTACCGGAACAACAGCGCCGCCAACTCGGCCAGATAGCGCCGCCACACCAGCCATGTGTGTGCGCCCTCGGTCTTGCGAATCGTGTAGCGGATGCCGGCTTTGTCCAGAATACCGGCAAGCTGTTCCGCGCTCTGCATGGCGGCATCGTCCTTGCCGCAGCCGATCCACAGCAGACTGATTTTCTTATTCGCAGCGGCGCCGCCGGACAGCGCCGCCTTCGCCTTCTCCTCGAAACCTTTGCTGTCTCTGGCGGGGCCGCCTCCGTTGACGCCGGCGCTGAAGACGGCAATCCAGGCAAACGTGCCGAGGTTGTTCAGCCCGATGTTGACCGACTGGCCGCCGCCCATCGACAGGCCGGCGATGGCGCGATTCTTCGGACCCGGCGCGGTACGAAATTGGGCGTCGACGCGCGGGATGATGTTCTTCAACACGTCCTCTTCCATCCACTGGGTGTTGCGCGTACGCGTCTCGGGCGTCAGTTCGTTGGGCGGCACGGTGTGGCCGTACGGCATCACAACGAGCATCGGCCGAATCTTGCCGTCGGCGAGCAGGTTGTCCATGATGAAGTTCGCGCGGCCATACCAGGGCCATTCGCTCTCTGTGTCGCCGTTGCCGTGGAGCAGGTAAAGCACCGGGTAGCGTGTCGAGCGGTCTTTGTCGTAACCCGGCGGTGTGTAGACGAAGAACCGCCGCGTCGTGCCGATGGTTGGCGACTTGTACCAGACAGCCTGCACGCTGCCATGCGGGACATCGCGCAGTTGGTGCAGCGTGCGCTCGCCGGTGACGTCGAGCACGCTCGAACCAAACCCGCGAGAGCCGCCCTTGACACGAGGGTTTCCGGGATCGAGCGTGTTCACACCGTCGATAGAGAACGAGTAGGCGTAGATGTCCGGCGTGAGCGGACCCAGCGTGACGGTCCAGACGCCTGATGAATCCTTGGAGAGCTTCTCGCGCGTCTGGCCTTGCATCCAATCGCCGCGCAGCGTGACTTCGCCGGCTTTCGGGGCACGCAGGCGAAAGGTCACGCTGCGGTCTGTGCGAACTTCCGGTGAGACGAGCGGCGGAGCTTGCGCGAGCACTGCGGACGCAGTGATCGCGAGCGCGCACGTCAAGCGCCGGGACCAATCCCGGCGTGGCAAGCACATGTGCCAGCGCGACATCGGCTTCTCAGGCGGATGCGGCGGAGTTTTTGGAAAGTCCGAGTACATCGAGAATTGCTCCGATCAATACATTCTGCCTCGGCGCCAGCCTTGATGTCATTGCTGCCAGCGCGCATCGATCCTCCGGCGAAGCTGCGGCGACCAGGCGAAGTCTATTCGGCTCGAATGCCCCAGCGGCGCAGAACCAGTCCTGCCGCTCGTACATCGAGTACACGCCCTCGAGTTTCAAATCATACTCTGACGAGACGCTGAGCCCGAGCACCGGTACGGCCGACGCTAGGCAGAACACTGCGCCATGATAGCGGCATACGGCCGCGAACTCCGCCAACGCGAGCACCGCCTTAAGCAGCTCCGGCGCGAGCCGTGCGGTCACAAGCGTCGAGGCCAGCGGTTGCAATATGGTTTGAAATTCTGAGAGGATTCGGCGGTCGTCCTCGGCGGGGTGATGCTGCATTCCAAACAGGAGCACCCGATCGAACCGTCCGTCGCGGGCGAGACGCTGCAGTTCACTCGAAAGTAGACGGAGATCCTGTTCCCGCGCACCCGAACGCAGATTCACGGCCGCGAAGCGCTGCCGGCCGGCGCCGCAGCTTTCAAGAAACGAACGCGCCCGCTCTTCGCTGCCGGGCCGCAGCGTGAGGGCGGGATCGACCCCGTCGAGCAGCCGGCCCGCCGGGATGTCGCATGATTCCGCGTGCTGCCTGGAGCGAGCCGGATCGCGAAGAATGATTCGTGCACAATCGTGGTACACGGATCCCTGCTCGTCTCGCCGGAACACAGACAGCCCGTGCAGAATGACCGGTTTGTTCAGGACACGCAATGCCCGAAGCACGGCCGTTCTGCATTTCTCCGTGTGCGGAACGCTGGGCACCAGGCTTCCGCCCGCCACAATCAAGTCCATCGCAGATAGTTGCTTCAGCAACTCGCTTTGAGCTTTGGATAGCCCGCGCGGCTCGCGACCTTGCGACAGCTCTTCGGCCGCAACGAGGAAGCGCCGGCAGGCAAACGGAACGTACGCCTTCTCCCGCGCCTTTCTGCCCGCGGCGGCCACCAACGATTGCGCTCGCGCGATCGCATCGAGCCGCCTGGATACGCCCGGCGCAAAAGGGTGGAGCAAAACGACATCGGATTCAGTGGCGGTGCACTGATATCGATCGCGGGCGCCTTCCGGATCGTCGGTGAAGACCCGCAACTCCCGGCCGGGAAACGCTTCGCGGAGCAGAGCGATTTCCGCGGAAAGCATCGCCTCGTCGCCCAGGTTCAGGTGGACGTTGCGCAGAAGTCCGATTCTCCGCAGCGCCGATCCCTTCATTTCGGCTTCTGCGCCACCAGCATGATTCCACTGGCGATCAGATCCTCATCCGCCAGGCCTCGATACCGATCGAGAAGACGCGGGCGGATTTGCCCAATGTAGGCCACGCTATCGTCGCCGTAGTGGACGCCCTTTTCGAGACGGGTCACTCCGGGCGGCAGCGGCCGCTCTCCCGCGGGAGTGTAGACGGAAGTGATGTAGAGCGTAGGTTGGTAGCCGAGCTGCCGCATCTTCTCCCGATAGTAGTCGATCAGTCTCCGGTTCGGCTGTCCTACCGATTCGCTCATGTACCGATAGACCCAGTCCGGGATGGTGAGGAACTCGAGCGCGTGAAAGCCGAAGTTGCTGAACATGCCGTAATCTTTGAAGTCGATCTTGTGCGCCATCGTGCCGCCCGGCGCAAGCAGCCGGTCCATGGTCGCGAAGGCCCGATCGGTGTCGTAGACCTCCTCGAGCACAGCGTTCGAAATGATGAGCGAGAAGGAATGCTCCGGCAGCGCTGCGTCTTCGATGCCCTTGCCGTAGACGTGCTCGAGACGAGCCGGGTCCAGCCGCACGCCGCCGTCAAGCTGGATCGCCGAGTCGAACGCGGACAGTTCCGCAGGAGCGATCTGGCTGCGCAGAGTGCGGTACAGGTCCAGATGAAACGGCGAAGTCTGAAACGGGATGAAGCGGTCCACGCACACCGCACGCCGTGCTCCCGCCGCGACGAATCGCAGTGGCACCCCCACGTTGTCGCCCGGCCCCACTTCGAGCACATCCCGCCCGCCGAACACTTCGGCAGTGATCCCGTGCTTGAGGTAGTTACCAAACACATCGTGGATCCGCGCCACTTCCGCGAGATTCCGCAGCGCCCCGCCGGTGTTGTCGCCGAACTGGCCCTTCTTGAGACCCGTGCGGCGCAATGTGTCCGAATAAATATTCGTTGCGACGACGAACCACTTACTCCGGCGGGCATACGGTTTCCAAACCGGCATCGACACGGCGGCCAGTGCGACGGCTGCCATCGCCGCGAGAATCGTCTTCTTCATGATGGGTCGACCAGATTGAGGACGGGCAGGCCGCTGCGCTCGATGCGGCCGCCGAGGTCGCGCGCAGGCTTCTGCGCCAACACTACGTGATCGGCCCAGCCGAGCAGGTTTTCCAGACTCGCTTCGAGGAGCTTGCCGATGTGCGGAATCGCCGTGAGGATGAAGTTGCGGTTGCTACCGTGGATCTGATCGAGCTGGATGTGCGGATCGAAGACGCGCACCTGGCGGCCCTTGCCGATCAGGTGTTCGAGCAATGTGACCACGGGGCTCTCGCGCAAGTCGTCGGTGTTCTCTTTGAACGCCAGACCGTAGACGCCCAGCCGCTTCGCGTCCAGGTCGAGCACCGTCTGGATGGAGCGCCGCAGATGTTGGTCATTACTCGGTAGCACCGATTCGAGCAGCGGCAGTTTCAGATCGAGCCTCCCGCCGCGGTAAACCAGCGCGCGCAGATCTTTGGGCAGGCACGACCCGCCAAACGCGAAGCCCGGCTTCAGGTAATACGGCGAGAGATTGAGCTTCTCGTCCTGGCAGAAAATGTCCATCACGTCGTGGCTGTCGACGCCCACGCGCTTGCACAGGTTGCCGATCTCGTTCGCGAAGACCACCTTCACCGCGTGCCACGCGTTGCTGGTGTACTTGACCATCTCGGCGTTGCGGATGCTGGTGCCGATGAGCGGGGCCTGGATGTCCTGGTAAAGCGCCTTGGTGGGCGTCGCGTCCGCGGCGTGGTTGTGTCCCACCAGCG
>JBOGMR010000516.1:0-6815 GCA_050746825.1 Bryobacteraceae bacterium
GAACAGGATGCCGCGCTTCTGTTTCGGGAGCCGGCTGAAGTAGCGCGCCAGCTCGATCACGCCCGCGGTTCCGGATGCATTATCGTCCGCCCCGGGATGAAGGGCGCCGGCCATCGACGGCGCCATCGAGAACTGCTCGCCAAGCCCGAGGTGATCGTAATGAGCGCCGATCACGATGTGCTCCTGCGATTCACCCGGAAGATACCCCGCCACGTTGTGCGCGGTCTTCACGGCCCTCTCGAGGTCCACGGCGCCCTCCACCCGCAGCGACGCCGGGAACGCGAACGAGCGCGGCTTCAGATCGCGGTCGATATCGCTCTGAATGTCTTCGAGCTTCCTGCCGGCGCTCTCCATCCATTGCTCGCCAATGTCCGCCTTGATCTGCACGAAGGGAATGCCGGCGTCGCCCGGACCGGCCGTGCGGCCGAAGGCTTCGAGCTGATCGGAATCGCCCTTATGGTTGCCGCGGTCGTTGATCAGGATCACGCCGCGCGCGCCGTGGTTCTTGGCGTTGACCACCTTGCTGAAAAACTGGGAGTGCTCGGTGTACACCTTGCCCGCGAAAACACTCTTCTCGTCGAACTCCTGCGGCTCGTGCCTCAACAGGAGTACGATCTTGTCTTTCGCGTCGATGCCCGTGTAGTCGTCGTAGTCGTACTCGCGCGCGGTGATGCCGTAGCCGGCGAACACGACTTCACCGGCAAACTTACCCCGTGAGGAAAAGTTGAACGGCGTGAAGTCGTCTTTGAATTTCACGGTGCGCGTTTTTCCGTCACCGGTCCACGAGAACTGATTGGCGGGTCCCAGCTTCGCGTTCGTCGTCACCTCGAAGGCCTGGAAATAGCTCTTGCCGTCGATCGGCTGGAGGCCGGACGACTTGAACTGTTTGGCGATATATTCGGCGGCCTTTTCCAGCTCGGCCGATCCGGTGGCGCGCCCGCGCATCTTCTCCGAGGCGAGAAACTTGACGTGCGCCAGGTAGTGCACCGGATCGATTTGCGGATTGGGAGTAGAGGCCGCAAGCCCGGCGATCACCAGCGCCGTCAGGCACGCGGCAGTGCAAGTTAACGGCCTGGTCCATCGAAGGCGCAGGCCCGCGCCACGAATCTTACTTTTTGTCATTTCAGTTCACCGCCGGAGCCGGGAGCTTCACCTCGCAGCCGCAATCTTCTCCCGCGTTCTTCGCGGTCTTCTGGTATTCGATCTCGAAGTCAATAATCTGGCGCAAGTCGGGCCACGCGATCTGCGATGCGATGCGCCGTCCGTTCACGAACAATGTCGGCGTCGACATGACACGCAGCGCCTGCGCTTCCGCGACGGACTTGGCGATCTCCGCTTCGGTCGCCTGGGCGTCCATGCAGCGGCCAAGCTGGAGTGCGTCGATCTCCTTACCCTGCGCGAACTCCAGCACTTTCGACTTCAGATTCTCGGCGTTGATCGCGCCCTGGTTCTCAAAAATCCAGTCGTGGTATTGCCAGAACGCGCCGGCATTCTGCCGGAAGACGCAGCGGCCCGCGATCGCGGCCGGCTTCGCCCAAGGATGAATCTGTTCGAGCGGCAGGTCCTTGAAGTACACGCGCACCTGCTTCGGATACGCGCTCAGGACGTTCGTCCGCAGCATCTTGGCTTCTTCCTTGCAGTACGGACACTGGAAATCGCTGAACACCACCAGCACAACCGGCGCGCCCGGCGTCCCGAAGCTGGGTTGAAATTCGGTCTTGATCTTGTCGAGATCGGACTTGAAGGGGTTCTGCACGATATCGAAGACCACGCCCCGCACAATCTTCTGGCCGTCCTTGGAAACGTAGAACACTTCGTCTTGCCGCGCCGTGCCGGCCGAAGCGTGGACCATCATCTCGACGAAGCCCGGGAGTTGCGACGGCTTCGGTTCGTCAATCTCGACTTTGATCTGCGGACCCCAGACGAACAGGTGGCGAACGTAGGCTTCCAGCGTCGCTTTGTCGATAGCCGATTTTCTGGCCGCCGGCGTTGAGCCGGGTTTCTGAGTATCGGCGGCGAAGAGCGCCGGCAGCAGCCCCAAGGCAAGCAGGAGGCGCGGCAAAAAATACATCATTCTATTTTAGTTTAGCGTATGGCTCCGTGGCAGACCGTGCAAGTCGGCGCTGGCGTCAAGTGCGCCGAAGTCCTGGAGGTTCCAAGTTAGAATAGCTCTGCCAGGTGAAACGGGATGGGCGACCCCGATACCGTGAATTCAGTCTGAACCGGAGCAGAACCTCAAGTCATGGCACGAAAACTCATTGACCTCAGCATGCGGGTCCACAACGACATGGTGAGCTTTCCGCGCGTGGTGCGACCAGCGCTGGTGATGTACGAAACATGGCAGCAGTTCGCCGAACGCGTGGGCGCGGCCAAGTATGGCGTCGACTGGCTGACGGCGCACTGCCTGATCGTACTGGGCGATCACATCGGCACGCACATGGATTCGCTGCGCCACATGCGCGACAACGCCCCGGGGCCGGAAGGGATTCCGCTCGAATACTGCTATGGCGACGGCGTCTGCCTCGACTTCCGCCACCTTCAGAAAGGCGCGGGAATCACCGTGAACGACGTGAAAACGGCGTTGTCGAGAATCAATTACGCACTCAAGCCGCTCGACATTGTTCTGATCCACACTGGCGCGGGAAAGATCCAGGAGACCGAGGCTTATCTGACGGATCACGCCGGCATGACAGGCGAGGCGACGCATTGGATGCTCGATCAGGGGATCAAGTTGATGGGCATCGATGCGGTGACGTTCGACCCGCCGGTGTGGGCGATGTTCGAGCGCAAGCAGTTTTGGGAAGCGCACCGGGTGATGCTCGAGCGCGAGTATTATCATCTCGAGAACATGGCGAACTTCGAGCTGCTTCCGGCGCACGGGTTCAAGCTGAGTCTGTTTCCCGTCAAATGGGTGAACACGACTGCGGCGCCGGTGCGCGCGGTGGCGATTCTGGAGGAATAAGGTTTGGCGGCGCCCGGAGGAACAAGCGGCGGCGTCAGCGCCGCCGCGTCAAGCACACGTGTGATCGCCACAGGGCTCGATCCGTGGGTGAGCGCGGAGCTGCCGATTCCGCCGTCGCCGAAAGGGTTCGGCTGGGCGGGCGTCGTCGGGCCCGGCGTGATTGTGCTGGGGATGGGGATCGGCGGCGGCGAGTTCCTCCTCGGCCCCGCCGCTTTCGTGCGCCACGGATTTTCGCTTCTATGGGTGACCGTGGTTTCGGTGTTTTTCCAAACGCTCTTCAACACGGAGCTGATGCGCTACACGGTGGCCACGGGGGAACCCGTATTTACGGGTTTCATGCGCACACGACCTTCGGCGAGCGCCTGGGCCTGGTTCTATTCGATCCTCTATTTGCTGCAGACGGGATGGCCGGCGTCGGCGGGTGTGGCTGCCGGCGCGATCTTCTTTCTGTTGACACGGCGGCTCGCAGGGCCGCCGGACGCATCCGCGGTTTACTACGTCGGCGCCGGAACCTTTGTCGCGTGCGTAGCTGTGCTGCTCGCGGGCCGTCGTATCGAGCGCACGCTCGAGGTGCTGAACTGGATTCTCGTCGTGTGTATCCTGGGCGGGTTTTTCGTGTTGGCCGTGATTTTCGTCCCAACGGCCACGTGGCTCGGGGCCGCCGCCGGACTGGCGGGCTTCGACGCTTCGCACAGCTCGTTCAACTTCATTCCCGCGGGCGTCGACTTCTTCCTGCTGGCCGCGCTCGTGGGCTACTCGGGCGCAGGCGGCGCCGTCAATATCACCCTTTCGAACTGGGCGCGCGACAAGGGCTACGGGATGGGAGAGCGAGCCGGTTACATTCCCGCCGCAGCCGGTGGAAAGAAGGTGCACCTTGCGCACAGCGGTTTCATCTTCACACCTGACGCCGAAGCCATGCGCCGGTGGCGGGGGTGGTGGCGCATCGTGCGAGCGGACCAGTGGGGCGTGTTCTTCACCGGCGCGATTCTCGGGATGGTGCTGCCCGCGCTGCTGTATGTGACATTTCTTCCGCGCGGCGCCGATATCCAGGGACTCGGGATCAGTGCCGCTCTCGCGAACGCGATCGGAGCGAAGAGCGGTCCGCTGCTTGCAGGCGGAGTTGCGTTCCTGGGCGCATGGATTCTCTTCAAGACTCAGCTCGATATCGTCGAGGGCATGGTGCGCTCGATTACGGACATCCTTTGGACCGGCAGCCGTCGCATTCGCGCCTGGCGCGGCGGGGACGTGCGCGCTGTCTATTACAGCGTGCTGATGGTGATCGCGCTCTGGGGAATCGTCGCGCTTCGACTTGCGCAGCCGATCATCCTGCTGAAGCTCGCCGCGAATGTCGCCGGGGTCGTGTTCGCCGTGGCGTCACTGCACCTGCTTTATCTGAACACGCGACTGCTGCCACTCGAATTGCGCCCGCCCACGTGGCGCCGTGCGGGGCTGGTGGCGATGTGCCTCTTCTACGGTTTCTTCGTTACCCTGTCACTGCGCAGCCTGTGGTAGCAGGCGCTATCGCTCCAGGCGTTGAGTTCTTCGCGAGAAATCGCCGTCGTCCTGAACCTTGATAGCAACGGAATCGATTTTGGTCAGTTTGCCGCAAGGCAAGCCACTCATCTCGAATCGAAAGTTCGATGGCGACCACGTCTTCTGCTTCGGAGTCGGCGGCGCTCGTCGTGAGCTGGCGAAGGCCCCTTGAAGCGGACGAATCGAAATCATAGTGCCTCCTCCGTTGCTGAGCTCTGAAAGCCCAAGCGACTAAGTTATCGCGAGGGCTGCCCGATTGTTGCCAGCCCGGTTGTTCCTAAAAAAAGAGCGTTCCCTAAATTCCAGGGTCGTGGCTCAGCGTAAGGATTGCGGCGCTAATGGTAGCGGCGCCAGAGCAGGTAGCCAATGATCGTCTTGCCGTCCTCGATTTTTCCGGACGCGATGGCGCGATCAAGCTCGACCGAACCCCACCAGCGGACCGTGATCTTCTCATCGTCCATCGGTTGCGCCACGCCGTCAGTGAGACCGGTAGCGAGAAACAGGTTCATCTTCTCAGCCACAAAGCCGGGGCTCGCGTAATACGAAACCAGCTTTTTCCAGTGCCGCGCGCGGTATCCAGTCTCTTCGGCGAGTTCGCGGCGCGCGGCTGTCAGCGGCTTCTCGCCCGGATCGAGGCGGCCGGCCGGCAGCTCCCAAAGCGCCTTGCCCGCCGGCAATCTGTATTGCCGAACGAGCAGGATGCGCTTGCGTGAATCCACGGCAAGCACAACCGACGAACCGCCATGCCGCACGATCGAACGGCGGATTTCGTAGCCGCGCCCATCGGTGGCGTGGTCTTCCGTTACCCCAAAGAGGCCGCACTCATAGGCTTTCTTGCTCGAGAGCAGCTTCATTTGAACTTCTGAACTGTCTCGCCAATCTTCGTCTGGTCTCCGACCACTACGATCGTCGCCTGATCCGGCGCGATGTATTTCTTCGCCGCTTTCTGAATCTGGTCCGGCTCGGTGGAGCGCACGCGCGTGGTGTAGGTTTCGAGGTAATCGTTGGGGAGGCCCATGGTTTTGATATTGGCGAGTTGCGCCGCCAGACCTTCCTGCCGCTCCAGACGCATCACGAAGATCCCGCTCAGGTTGTTCTTCACCGCCGTTAATTCCTCGCCGGAGACCGCCTCGTCACCCATCTTTTTCATCTCGGCCAGCATTCCATTGAGCGCGTCGCCGGCAACTTCGTTGCGCACCTGCATCACGGTCTCGAAGAGCCCACTATCTTTGAAGGGCTGCTGATGTGTGTACACCGAGTAAGCGTAGCCTTTTTTCTCCCGGATTTCGTTGAAGAGGCGGGACGAGGCGCCCCCGCCCAAGACGGCGCTTCCCACCATATAAGGAAAATAGTCGGCCTCAACACGCGTGGGCCCGACGCGGCCGATGTGAATGTCGGCTTGGACCGAACCCGGCCGGTCGACCACGACAACCTTGCGCGCCGCTGGCGGCGGGGCTGCTGCGCGTAACGCCGGCACTTCACGGCGCTGCCACGCGCCGAATCGCGATTCGATGGTCTTGAGCAGCGCGGCGCGCGCCGGTAGTTTGCCGAGAACGATCAGCACGGCGTTGTTCGGCGCGAGGTACGAATCTCGAAACTGCGACAATGTTTTAACGTTGAGCTTATCGATCGACTCGGGCGTCGGCGTCGTCTGCGCGTAGGGATGCGAGCCAAAGACTACCTCCTTGAGTTTTTCCCCGGCTAGAAATGCGGCCTGAGAACGCTGCTCGAGGAGGCGCTGTTTGCGGTTCTGCTGGTAGAGCTGAATCTCGTCGGCCGGGAAGTTGGCGTTCCGCGCCACGTCGGCGGTTAACTCGAGCATCCGGTCAATGTTTTCGGAAAGCGCGGAACCGGATATCGTGATTCCGTCGAGGCTCGATCCCGCACTTACCGATCCGCCCATGGACGTCCCCTCCTCGGCGATCTGGCGGGCGGAGCGGTTGCTGGTGCCTTCGGTCAACAGCGTGGCGACCGCTTCGGCAAGCCCCGGCTGGCCCTGCGGATCGTTTTTCGCGCCGGCGCGGAAGGCAAGCTGCAGGGTCACCAGTGGCAGCCTGGCATCCTCCACCAGAACCACCTCCAGTCCGTTACCCAGCTTGGTCTCGAACGTCGGCGGCAGCTTGAATGGAGCGAGAGGCGGCGTTTCGGGCGGTTTGGTCCGATCCACTTTCTGGGCCGAAGCGTTCATGACAGCCGCCGCGGCTAAAACGCATCGAATCAGATTTGTTCGAAACATTAGTTTGCCTCCCCGGCGGACGCCGGCTTCGCCTTTGGCGCAGGCACGATTTCGAGTACGGCCTTCTTCTCAGGGAGCAGGTAC
>JBOGMR010000517.1:0-5139 GCA_050746825.1 Bryobacteraceae bacterium
GACGACCGTCCCAAACAGCACGTGGGTTCGCGTCGCGCGCGCCAGGCTCCCCAGATTCTGCCGAAAACTCAAGTCCTCGTCGTAATAGAACGGCGCGGGCACCTCAGGCCAGATGATCAGCTCCGGCTTTTTCGCGCCCGCCTTCAACACCGTCTGCATCGACATCAACGCGAGCATCCGGTGCAGCTCCTCCACCTGCCCCTGTGGCCACGTTCGTTCTTCTTCGACGTTCGGCTGCACGATGGCCGCGCGCGTTTGGCCCGGCGCGAACTCCGGAAGCGGCGGCAGCAGGATGAGAAGCGGAAGCGCGAGCAGCCACAGCAGTCGCCTGCGCGGACTCCGCAACGCGACCTGGGCCATCGCCGTCGCCATGATCATAAACGCGAACGATAGTCCGTGGACTCCGGTGTACGGTGCGAGCCGCATCGGAATTCCCATGTCCGCGCCCGCGTGTCCGGCCGTGATCCAGACGTACCCGAGCGATCCCAGCGTAAAGTCGACCGCGACCCAGAGCGCGGAGATCGCCGGCACGGCCCACCACAGCGACATCAGCGGCCCGGCCAGAAGCCCAAAGACGCCGAAGTACAGACCTTTCGCGAGACAGTAGAGAAAAAACACGCCCCAACCGCCCACTTCGCCGAGACCCCCGTGGAACGTGACGACGAACCGGATCCAGTCGGTGACGCCGGCGAGGCACCCTGCGCCGGTGAGCCAGCCCAACACAAACCGGCGGCCGTGCCGCTGCTCGCGCGCGGCCGCAACCAGCAGCGGCGTCAGTGCGACGCTCATCAACGCGGACAGGCTGAAGCGCGGGAAGGACAGCACCAGCAGGAGCGAGCTGAGCGCCGCGAGGGCGAGCTTCACGGCGAAATTCAATCCGCGGTCCCGTGGGCCCGCTCGCTCACCAGGTCCGCCATGTAGGAGCTCCTGACGAGCGGTCCGCTGAACACCATTTTGAATCCGAGCGACAGGCCATAGTCGCGATAGGCGTCAAATTGCCGCGGGTCGACATATGCGCCAACTGGCAGATTGCGGCGCGTCGGCTGAAGATACTGCCCGATCGTCGCGACGTCCACGTGCGTGGCGCGAAGGTCGCCGAGCAGCTCGCGCACTTCCGCTTCGGTCTCACCCAGACCCACCATGAATCCCGATTTGGTCAGTACGTCCGCGCGATGCCGCCGCGCAAACTCGAGCACGTCGAGCGATTGCCGGTAGTCCGCCTGTGGACGCACGCGCGGATAGAGGCGCGGCACCGTTTCCATGTTGTGATTGAACACGTGCGGCCCCGCATCCAGCACGCGTGCGACGGCGTCCAGGTCGCCACAAAAATCCGGCGTCAGCACTTCAACGCGTGACTCCGGGAGCGACCGCCGAACCGCGCGCACCGTCTCGGCGAAGTGGCGGGACCCTCCGTCGTCGAGATCGTCGCGATTCACGCTGGTGATCACGACGTAGCGCAGCTTCATCGCGGCGGCCATGCGCGCTACGTTCTCCGGCTCGCCCGGGTCAAGCCTCATGTCCTGCTTCGACGGCGACCCCTTCGGCACCGCGCAGAATCCACAGCCCCGCGTGCACAGGTTGCCCAGAATCATGAATGTCGCCGCGCCGCGATGAAAGCACTCATGAATGTTCGGGCAGCGCGCCGACTCGCACACTGTGTGCAGGTTCAGGTCTCGGAGCCGCGATTTCAGCCGGTGCAGCGATTCGAAGTGCGTGCGCCCGCGGCGAGCCCATTCGGGGAGACGCGGCCGCGCAGGCGCAATCTGAACGAGCGGCAGCAAGTCAATATTTTCGCACGAAGGGTTTGAAGCCCGCGCCTTCGAGATCCGCGCGCAGCTTGCCCAGCATCGTCGAATCCTTGACTGGACCCACCAGCACCCGCACCGTGTCGGCGTCGGGACCGGGACCCAGCACGGCGGTGATTCCTTTTTTGCGCAGTGCTTCGATGACGCCGTCGGCAGCGCCACGCTTCGGCGCTGCCACCTGAAGGTACGTCTCACCCGGCGCCGGCTCGGCCAGTTTCGGTGCGCCGGAAGCCTCTTCGGCGGGGGGAGCGGAGGGTTTCGAGGGTTCGGGCGGCGTGGCAGCGGTCTGCCCGGACGGCGAGGGCTGCACAGGTTGCGTCGTCACGGGTGGCTTCGCGGCCGGCTTTTCCGGTTCCGCTTTCTTCTCCGCCGAAATCACTTCCACCTGGCCCGGCGCGAGCGGAGTCGCCTTCGCCGGGGCCGGCGCCACTGAACCGTTGGCCGCCGAAGCGGCAGAGGCCGGCGGCGACGAGTGCCGTCCCACGATGTACCCCATCGTGAAAAACACCCCGAACAAAATCACTACGATGAAAAATCCGCTGAGCAACTGCCGGTTGCCCAACACTAGCTCGAACTCCCCGTCGTCATTTCTTGGCATTGCCCGCTGCCTGCTCTCTCCGCGTTCAAGATCCCGGTTCTTTCGGCCCGGCTAACCTCTCCAGTGCCCGCCCAATATTTGAGAGTATATCGACAGGCAGCGGGAAAACAATAGTGGTGTTTTTCTCGGCGCCGATCTCAACCAAAGTCTGCAGGTAGCGGAGCTGAATGGCCGCCGGCTGCCTCTGGAGCACTTCGGCCGCCATTCCAAGCTTTTCCGCCGCGGTGTATTCTCCCTCGGCATGGATAACCTTCGCCCGGCGCTCCCGCTCAGCCTCCGCTTGTTTGGCGAGCGCGCGGATCATCTGCTCGGCCAAGTCGACCTGCTTCACCTCGACCATGTTGACTTTCACGCCCCAAGGGGCGGTGTGCTTATCGAGAATCGTCTGCAGCCGCACGTTGAGGTTCTCGCGTTGGCTGAGGAGCTCGTCGAGGTCGACCTCCCCCAGGACACTCCGCAGCGTGGTTTGCGCGAGCTGCGACGTGGCGTAAAGGAAATTACTGACTTCGACGACAGCCAGGCGCGGATCGACGACGCGAAAATAGATCACCGCATTCACCTTGACGGTGACATTGTCGCGCGTCACCACATCCTGCGCGGGAACTTCGAGGGTGTCAATCCGAAGCGAGACGCGGACCATCTTGTCGATAGGCGCAAACACCAGAATCACGCCCGGCCCCTTGGCTTGCGGCAGTAGCCGTCCCAGGCGGAAGACCACGCCGCGTTCGTACTCGTTGAGCACCTTGATGGACGAAATCAGGTACAGGACCACAATCAGCACCGAGATGGTTGTCGTGTCGAACATAACTCCCTCGTGATTATCTGGAATCGTTGGACCCGTGGACCCGAAGCTTCAATCCCTCAACCGCCGTGACTCGAACTTTCCCGCCGGGCGCGACCGGAGCATCGGCGAACGCGTCCCAGTATTCACCGCGCACCATCACCTTGCCCTCGGGATTGAGCGTGCTGATGGCGACACCCTCGGCGCCAGCCATTCCCTCCATGCCGGTGACCACTTTCGCAGACCGGGCTTGCAGTGCCAAGGTCAGCAGGAAAATCGTGATCGCGGCAAACGGAACCGCCAGCGCCGCCGCGACCGACAGTCGCACCCGCATCTCGGGTACGGGCGCGTCGACGAGCAGCATCGCCCCCAGGATCATCGCGATTGCGCCGCCTACGCCGAGAATGCCGTGCGAAGTGAATTTCGCTTCGAGCACGAACAGCGCGATCGAGAGCACCAGTAGCGCCGCGCCAGTCCAGTTGATCGGCAGCAACGAAATCGCGCCCATGCCCAGCAGCACCATGATTGCGCCGGCCACCCCGGGCAGAATCAGACCGGGCGACGTGAACTCAACGTAAATTGCCAGCGCGCCGAGGACCAGCAGCATCAGCGCAATGTTCGGATCGCTGACCGCCGAGAGCACCTTCTGCCGCAAGTTGCGCTCATACACGACCAGGGTGGCCGACGCGAGACGCAGCGTCTTGGACCGTCCGTCGAACCGCGTGATCAGCCGCCCGTCGAGCCGCATGATCAGTTCGTGCTCGTCTCGAGCGACGAGATCGATGAGCTTGTTGTCGAGAGCTTCCTTGTCGGTGTATGACTTGCTTTGCCGCACAGCCGCTTCGGACAAAGCGCTATTCCGGCCGCGACGGTCGACCAGGCTTCGGATTGAAGCGGCGGCGTCATTCTCCGCCTTCTGCTTCATGACCGGATCCATCTCGCGGCCAAGGATTACCGGGTGCGCCGCGCCGGTGTTGGTTCCTGGAGCCATCGCCGCTACGTCGGCCGCCTCGAGCAGGAAGAAGCCGGCCGATGCCGCGCGCCCTCCGCTCGGCGTCACGTAGCTCACGATCGGAACCGGCGAAGCGATGATCTTTTCGACTGACTGCCGCATAGCGTCCATCAGGCCGCCCGGCGTGTTCAGCCGCAGCAGGATCATCTCAGCGTCTTCGCGCCGGGCCTGTTCGATCGCGCTGGTGATGATCTCGACCGTGACTGGATGCACTACGCCGTCAAGATCGACGGCGAGAACTTTCGGTGCTGCCACCGACGGTTCCGCCAACAACAGGGAAAGCATCGCGGTCAGCAATAATACGCGGAACGTAAACCTCAATATAGCGCGTTTCTTCGTGGCGCAGAGACTCGTGTCTGCCGCGCAGAGACCAAGCGGCCCGAGGAGCCGGGCCGTGGCAGGCAAAGCGCCTGCGCCACGGGTGATCCAAACCGCCGGAAGCGATAGCCGGAAAGTAGCGCTCTGCGAGTGGGGCGCTACTGCAACTCGATCGCGGCGTACAGAGGGACGGGAGGCAGGTGGAGTTCGACACCGCCACGAGCAGGCGTAACCTCGAGCGGCTTCGGTAGTTTATCGTCGATCGTCCACAGGCGAGCCGAACGGAAGGCGCCTGCGACCCAGACCGAAATTGGAAAACGGCCCGGCTCGGTGGCGTAGTTGACCAGGTGGACCATCGCACCGGCTTTGCCTCGCGTGTAGAACGACCCCATCGCGGCCGCGTTCCAGAAGCGAACCAGATCGGCGCGATGGCTGACGAGGATCTGCGCGTCGGACGCGATCAGGTACGGGTCGGTCAGGTCCGCCTTCGCGACCGCGATGCGGCCCTTGCCCGGTGTGCCGATCGAGTAGCGCGGATGTTCGCCGGTGTCGCCGGATGCGCCCCACTTCGGACTTGCGATCAGCACGCCTCCGTTTTCGGCGAATCCCTGAAGCAGCTTTCGGA
>JBOGMR010000518.1:0-3826 GCA_050746825.1 Bryobacteraceae bacterium
GACCACGCCAGGCCCGAGATCTCGTAGAATCCCGGCCCACGCAGCTTCTGACCACCCGACGGGTACGTGATCACCGACTTGGCGTCCATCACGAACGTGAACTGCCGGGCGGCGCCGTCGGCCATCAGGTCGGTGTATTTCGAAGTCTCGTCCTTGGTCATGTAAGCCTGATCGGCGGCTTTGATGCGATGCAGCCACTTCACGCAGATGTTCCCTTCCCAACCCGGAACCACTAATCGCAGCGGGTACCCCTGCTCGGGACGAATCGCCTCGCCGTTCTGCGCGTACGCTAGCATGACGTCGTCCATCGCCTTCGACACCGGAATGCTCCGGGACATCTTGCAGGGATCCGCACCCTCGGCCACCAGCCACGTCGCATCGCGCTTGATGCCGGCTTCCGCAAGGATCACGGACAGCAACACCCCGGTCCACTCGCTGCAACTGGCCAGGCCGTGACTCCGCTGCGCGTCGGGCGCAGTCTTCGGTCCCCATTCGCTGCCGCTGTTGCCTGCGCACTCGATGAAGTGAACACGCGAAACAGACGGCAGACGCCGGATCTCATCCACGCTGAGCACGAGCGGCCGCTCCACCAAGCCGTGGATCAGCAGGCGATGCGCTGCCGGATCGATGTTCGGGACGCCCGAGTGGTGCCGCTCAAAGTGCAGCGAGGCCGGAGTCAGAATGCCGTGACTGTCCTGCAGCGGCGTCATGCTCGAGGCCGCTTCGGGAGTCTTGGTGGTGCGAGACCATCGCGCAGCCTTTTCAAAAGGCGACCGCTCGCCGAGCGGCTTCACCGGTTTGCCAAGATGGCTCGGCTCGGTTTGAGCCACTGGAGGCGCAGGCTTGCACGACAGGGCCGCCAGCGGCGATGCGAGCGCCAGGAACTTTCGACGGCGCAATTTGAATGAACTCAAGCTCACAAAATCTCCGAATCCCAGATTGTAATGCAAATGGCAGAGCGCGGGGCGGTGGAGACCGCTGGGATCCCCCGGCGCCGTCCGCCGGGCTCGCACCCGGTACTGGGCGGCCTACTTCTCTCGGTTGACAACTGCGCCTGTCCAATTGGATAATCTTCAAATCACGAATCGAATATTTGCAAGTTTGGTCCTGGTCATTGGTTATTTGGTTTCATCGCCCGCGCTCAGCGGTTCAGCGTTTGCGATCACAGAGCTAGGCGCGCGCGCTGCCGGCATGGGCACAGCCTTTACGTCGATTGCCGACGACGGATCCGCGCTCTACTACAACCCCGCCGGTATCGCGTTCCAGCCAGGCATGCGGCTCCAAATGGATATGCTCGTGGTGGTCGGATTGTTCCGATTTTTTCCGGCCGATCCGCTGCCCGGCACGGTCGTCCCGGAAAAAGGATTCCATGGATCCATCAAGCCGAAGTTTATTCCCGTCGCGAGCATGTACCTGACCAAAGAGATTCGTCCGAATTGGACTTTTGGTTTTGGCGTCTTCACACCCTTCGGACTGTCCGCGAACTTCACCAACTTCAACGACTCCGATCCGGCGCTCACCAAGTTCACCGGGCGATTCGCGGGCACACGCGCGCGGCTGGAATCTTTCTGGTTTCAGCCGACCATCGCGCACAAGTTCAATGACAACCACTCGGTGGCGGCCGGTGTGGCGTGGGTGCACACCCATCTGTTCATCGAATCCAGTTTCCTGAACCCGCTCGACGATGCGCTGGACTTCGGACGCGAAGCCGCGAAGACCGTCTTTCCCGGCGTCGATAAGGAAGCGGCGGCCCGATCGATCGCCCGCCTGCTGCCCGAAGGCCGCTCGCGCATTGCGGGCACCAGCAATCGTCCGGGCTTTAATGCCGGCTATCTTTTCAAGCACGAGGGCAGCAAGACGAACATCGGCCTCAATTGGCGCAGCGCGGTAACCAACAAACTGAAGGGCAAGGCATCGTTTGCCTTCGGCACGGACTTTCCGCTGCGGCGATTCGTCGCCGACGATCTCCTCTTCAAGGCATTTCCGAATCAGGACATCACCGGCTCGTTCACGACGCCGGCCATGTACGCGCTGGGGGTATCGAACCGGCGATTCTTCAACAGCACGATCTCGTTCGACTTCCGGCTGCAGGATTTTAAGCGCTTCGCCAACGTGCCGTTGAACTTCAGCCAGACACGCGCCAACAACGACGATATCCGCACGCCTGCGGAACGCCGGCTGGTTTTCGACTTCCGGAATTCGTATCACCTCGCCTTCGGCGTCGAGCGCCCGCTCAATGAACGAATGACCATGCGCGCGGGTTACCTGTTCGACCGCTCGCCGGTGGTGGACAAGGCTGTGGGACCGCTGTTCCCCGACGCGAACCGGAACGGCCTCACCGTTGGCGGATCGTTCAAACGGGGGAACAGGGAATTCACGTTTTTCTACGAAGCAATGAATTTCGTCGAGCGCACCACCGCCGTGCCCGCCAACGCGCACCAGTTTACGAACGGCCGCTACAGCAACTTTGCGCATGTGGCGGGCCTGGGATTGAGGATTCTTCCTGGTGAGAACAAGTAACAGCCTGGCTCTCGCACTTACGGTCGCGCTGGCGGCTCCCGTGGCCCATGCCCAGCAGTCCGGTCCGCAAACCCCTGCGCTTGACACCACAACTTTCGTCGTGCTCGGCGAGGGCCTGGCCGCCGGCATGTCCGACTTCGGTCTGCGCGACGTGGGGCAGCGCTTCAGCTTCCCGGCCCTGGTGGCGCGACAAATCGGCGCTCCGTTTCCGCAGCCGCTGATTCAAGGTCCGGGCATCGGCGACGTGTTCGGGCAAGCGAAGCAGCCTGTAGTCATGCCGCGTCTGCCGCAAAACCAGGTGCGTGCTTTTCCCGCACAACCCAATCCCAACGACGACGCACCGGCCCTGTTTGTGTTCAACCTTTCGGTCCCGGGTATGAAGCTGGCCGACAGCGCCTCACGCCGGCCGGTTTCGCCGCTGATTCACGATCGCGACATGTACCAGACGTCGATCAATCTGATCCTCGGTTTCCCGTCTCTGATCCTGGAGCGCGACGTGCCGCTGTGGACCCAGCTCGAGTACGCCAAGGCCATGACCCCAACCGCGGCGCTGGTGGCGCTCGGCTATCACGAAGTACTGGAAGCGGCCGTCAATGGGGACCCCGCGCTCATCCCCACAGCGGCGACGTTCCGGCAGAACTACACCAACGTCGTGAAACAACTACGCGATCAGCAGGTGCAGGTGATCGCGACCACGATCCCCGACCCGATGGACACGGCCTACGTGACGCCCGTGCTGCGCGCGACAGAAGGCCTGCTGGCGGCGCCGCCATTCGTGCTGCTCCTTGGATATAACCTGCGCCAGGATGACTTGATCACGCGGCCCGGCATTTACACCATCGGCACGCAATTGTTCCGAAGAGCCATCGAGCCTCTGCCGCCGGGCTCTATTTTGAGCGCCGCCACCGGACGCGACATCACTGCCCGCGTGCGCGCGCTCAATACCGAAATTGCCAACGTCGCCCGCGAGAACGGCGCTGTGCTTTACGACCTGTACGCCTTCACGAATCGCGTGCGCGCCGGCGGTGTGCGCGCCGGCAATCGCACCTTGACGGCCAATTATCTGGGCGGTTTCTATTCGCTCGACGGTTATTATCCGGGTTCTACCGGCCACGCCCTGATCGCCAACGAGATTCTGGGACTGTTGAACCGGACGTACGGGCGGTCGTTCCCGCTGGTCGATCTGGGCCCTGTGATGCGTGAAGACGCCGCCCTGGAACATCGCTTGGCGCCGGCCGCAACGCTATCCGCCGCCGAGCTGGGATTCAGCGAGCAGTAAAGCAAAATCGAATGAGTGAGTGAAAGG
>JBOGMR010000519.1:0-5112 GCA_050746825.1 Bryobacteraceae bacterium
CACTTCGACAACTCGCCGAACAACCCGAACAATCCGGATCCAAATGCCGAAGTGAAGCCCGGCGATCAAACCTTCGATGAAATGATGGCCGTGTTTACGCACATGGCCGTGCCGGTGGGCTCCGATCCGGCGAAGTTGATCCGCCGCCCGCCACCTCCGGCCGATTATGCGAAGCCGCCTGCGCGCCCGGGCGAATGACCGAAAGGCCGCGCGAAATACGAATCGCGCCTGAGCGCCGGATTGGATCCGTCAATACGGCCTGGATCGCTCGCGTCCCCCGCTGCTGCAGCGCCGGATAGAGCGAGTCATCTTCCACCTGCGGCTCGTTGCCCGAGAGCTGATGAATGCGGTCTGCGATCGCGCAGCCATGCAAGGTCCGTCGCGAGCGGGCGCCGCTTGGTAGCAGCACCGGCACGAGGCATAATAGAACTCTGAGCGTGAGCGTCGTTCCCGGGACATAGGGTGGCCAGGTTTATCCTCATCGACAATTCGATCTGCGGCATCGGAGGCCACTACCACGAGTACGCGGCGCATGTGCTCGAAGCCGCCAAGCGGGCTGGCTTTACACCCTGCCTCGCCACCAACCGCGAGTTGTCCTCGCCCGGCGAATATGGCTGCGTGGTGTATCCCGTTTACAAGTACCGCTTCTTCTCCCTTCTGCCTCCGTTCCGCCTGCCGGGTTGGATTGCGGCGATCCCTGTGCTGCTGGACCGTCTTCGATTTCGTCTGATCTGGAGCGCGCGCTTCTCGACTTTTGGCCTGGCTGCGCAGCTTCGCAACGGCCTCGCGTCGTTCATTCAGCATCCTTCGGACAGTCAGAGCCCTCTGGTCACCGCAGGCATGATCGCTGTCGCACTCACTTTCAAGATCCTGCGGCCGCTGTTGGCTGCGGTGCTTGCCGTCGTCCTCCTGCCGGTCCTGTTGGTGAAGGTCATCCTGATGGGCCTGCGACGGGTTGCTCGCATCCGTCACGTGCGGCTCCTCTATGCGATCACCGTCGGAGAAATCGCGCAGGCGTTTCGTCTGTTCGGCGCCGTTCTGGAGCAACGAAACCAGTTTCTGCGCATCATCCAGGCCATCGTGTGCCGCAAACAGTTCGCTAAGGACAGCGTCCGGCTATTTCAGATGCTCAGGCTGGAGCCGGGCGATGTCGTCTTCGTTCCGTCCACCTCGGAGGTCGAAATGATGGGGCTTGCGGCCGCGCTCCTTGCGATCCCCCAGACGCGCGAAGCCACCTTTCATCTTCTGTTCCGGAGGGACCTGTACCGCGGCCGCGAGCGCGATTACTCGGCGCAGGATTTGAAACTGCACAACCTGCGCCGCTGCTTTCGCAAGTTTCTTGACCTCACGCGCGCCACGCATCGGGTTTTTTTCTACACGGACACCTCCGAGCTGAGCGATCAATATAACCGGCTCGCCTCCGGCGTGTTTCGGACCGCGCCCATTCCGCACACCTGGCCTCCGCTGCGCATCCCGGAACGGAGCGGCCCACTGCGTCTGCTCTACCTCGGCGACAGCCGGAGAGAGAAGGGATATCACTACCTGCCTCATCTTGCGCTCGATCTCACTCACGAGCGCTTCGCGGGCCGGGCGGAGTTTATCCTTCAGTCGAACTTCAACATTAAGGGTGGAGAGCCCGAGTCCGTGGTGGCCCGTTCGCAACTCGACGTCATCCGGCCCGGCGTCGTGTTGCTGCCGAGCGCGCTCACATCAGAAGAATATGCGGACTATGTGCGATCCGCCGACATCATCCTCCTTCTTTACGACGAGGAGAACTACTACGCGCGCAGCTCCGGCATTCTGGTGGAGGCGCTTGGCGCGGGCGTGCCTGTAGTGGCGCCTGCCGCCACCTGGATGTCCCGGCAATTCCTTCCCGAGCTTTGCCGGCGCCAGTCGGAAGGTCTCGCGTTATCGAAACGCCTGGCCAGTCACTCGGGATCCGCAATCCGTTGGCGGACGTTTGTTCATCCGAAGCCCGAGCGAGGACATGCGGCTGCGACCTCGGAGCTGGACGGAAAGCCATACTGCCGTCTTCAGGTCCCGGCAGGATCGACGCATTTACGCATCACCGGGCCATCGCGCTCGGAGGGGCCGTCTGAAATCCGCGTGCACGTGGATCAACTGAATGATGCCGGCCAGTCGCTGGCGCCGATTCGCGCGCTGATCGCGGAGGCTGACCCGAGCACCCGCTCCGCGATTCTGCTCCGGCGAATCGCGCGCGGCGCCAGTTCCCTGGTCCTGACCCTGGAGCCTTGGCCTTCCGAGGCCTTCCTTCACCAGGAATTCACGATCGACTTCCTCGAAATCGACGCGGCCACGCCGATCGGAGCTGTGGGCGCGCAGTATCATCACCCCGCCGAGATTACCGATGCAGTCCGGGAGTTGATCGCGCATCATGAGCACTACCGGCGGACAGCCCTGGCATTCTCTGAGCAGTGGCGCAGTTATCACAACGCCGACACTTTGTTCGCGGAGTTGCTGGCGGCGGCCGGGCAGACCTCGGAGCGACCGGCAGTACAACGGGCGATAGGATGACGGTCGGCTGCGTCTCCGATGTCGCGTTGGGGTACGGTACGCCACAGTTGCCGCTGCTGGTGTCCTCGATATGCGAGCACTACAAAGCGCCGAGCGTGGTGATTGAACCGGTGCAATCAGAGTGCCCGCCGCTGCACTACCGTTATCCCGGCTTCCGGATCATCTCGCTGCCCACTTCCGCCCACCCGCACAGCCAGACGGGCCGCAATGAATATCTTTGGCGAGCGATGCAGGTGCTGAACCAGTTGCAGCCCGAGATCCTCCTGATCTGTTGCACCTACACGCTCCCGGTGATTTTCGGACTCAACTGGCGTCCGCGCCAGGTGATTTATTTCTCACTGGAGTCGGTTTCGTTTTACGGCGGCTTCGATTCCCACATGAACCACCATGTCCGGGATCTGGTGGACGTGGTGATCTTCTCGGAGGAGAACCGGGCGATGCGTGAAGTCCGCGAATTCGGCTTCGAGCGCCAGCAGAAGGTGGTTCTGTACAACTGCAGCAACCGGTCCGGCAATCCGCGCCCTGTGCTGCCGCGTGACGCGCGCAACGGCCGTATTTTGTACGCGGGCCGTATCGCTCCTGTGACCCTCTGCGATTATTTCGGCGATCCCAGAATCCAGTCGCGGCCGATCGACCTGCACGGCCCGATTACCTTTGGCGGCGACGAAGAAAACGCCGCGTTCCGGTCGTCGCTGCAGGGGGCAATCAAATACCGCGGGTTCATCCCTGCCATCGAGCTCGCCGGTCTTCGGCCCAGCTACATCTACAGCGTCGTCATGTGGAATCCGGAGTGGCATCGGGAACAGCATTACTACGCCGCGCCGAACAAACTGTTTGAAGCCATAGCCGACGGCGTCCCTCCGCTCAGCGCTCCGCATCCGCAATGCGATCTGCTGATCCGGCGGTATGGCTGTGGTGTCGTCATGCCCGATTGGAGCTTTGCCGGGTTCGAGCAGTCTGTCCGGCGCGCCATGGACATCTGGAAGAGCGGCGAATGGGACGAGCTGGTGCAGGGGTGCCATCGGGCGGTTCAGGAAGAGTTGAACTGGGAGGCGCAGTTCAGCAAGTTGAGGCACGTGCTGGCTCGTTAGGCGTGCGGGATCAGCAAATCCTGCGTGACGAGTCAGGATCTATGGGAACGAGTTTCACCCGTTCACGCCTGACGCACTGCCGCCGTCGGATCCAGTCCGCATATCTCACGCACCTCCCATGGTCGAGGATTGGAGGAGATGCGAGAGCCGCTTAACTGAACGCTTATGAGCCGCGCGGAAACCCGGCTGGCATAAAAAATTCCAATCGGACCCATAGAAAGGTTCCGCTTGGTGGTGGGGAGACCCCATTGAATAATAGTTAGGAATCGCTCTATCGTAACCCGTCACAAGAGGAGACTTGTATGCGTAAAGTGGGTTTACTCTTTCCGTCAAGAGTTCTAGCCTTTCTCGCACTGCCACTCGCCGCACTGGCGCAGGAAGCGCAGTCGCTCGAAAGCAAGGTCGGCGCCCTCGAAGCCGCCGCGAAGGCCGCCCAGAGCGCTGGAGACAACGCCTGGATGCTGACCAGCGCGGCCTTGGTCCTGATGATGACCGGTCCAGGGCTGGCACTTTTCTACGGAGGTCTGGTCCGCAAAAAGAACGTCCTTGGAACCATGATGCAAAGCTTCATCATGATGGCGGTGATCACGATGCTGTGGGCCATAGTCGGCTACAGCCTGGCTTTCGGTGAAGGCAGTTTGTTTATCGGCGACTTGCGATATCTCTTCCTGGACGGAGTGGGCGCCGCCCCTAACACGGATTACGCCGCGACCATCCCGCACCAGACCTTCATGGTGTACCAGCTCATGTTCGCGATCATCACGCCCGCGCTGATCTCGGGCGCATTCGCCGAGCGGATGAAATTCAGCGGGATGCTGCTGTTCATGGTGCTGTGGGCGCTGATTGTCTATTTCCCGATGGCTCACATGGTGTGGGGAAAAGGGGGTCTGCTGAACGCATTCCTGGGCGGCAAGTTCCCGGCGTTCGATTTCGCGGGGGGGACCGTTGTCCACATCACGTCGGGCGTTTCGGCTCTGGTGTGCGCGCTTCACCTCGGGAAGCGCTACGGCTATCCGCACGAGCCCATTAAGCCGCACAGCCTGGTGATCAGCTTCATCGGCGCGTGCCTGCTGTGGGTAGGCTGGTTCGGATTCAACGCCGGCAGCGCGCTCGGCGCTGGAGCGCTGGCGACGAGCGCGTTCACGGCTACGCATTTTGGCGCCGCTGCCGCAACGCTCGGCTGGATCCTCGCCGAATGGATGAAAACGGGCAAGCCCAGCGTGTTGGGCGGCATTTCGGGCGCCGTGGCCGGCCTGGTGGCGATCACACCGGCCTCCGGGTTCGTCAAGCCGATGCCTGCGATCTTCATCGGGTTCTCCGCCGGCGTCGTATGCTTCCTGATGTGCGCGGTGATCAAATCGAAGTTCGGGTACGACGATTCTCTCGACGCCTTTGGCGTCCACGGAGCGGGGGGCACGCTCGGCGCGTTGTTGACCGGAGTGTTCGCCACCAACGCCGTCAACGATGCTCTGAAGGATGCCGCCGG
>JBOGMR010000520.1:0-3126 GCA_050746825.1 Bryobacteraceae bacterium
CCTCGCGTACATCACCGCATTCTTTGAAGACAACCTGATCGCGCACATTAACGTGAACTGGCTTTCGCCCGTGAAGATGCGGCGCACCATGATCGGCGGCAGCCGCCAGATGATCGTCTACGACGACATGGAGGTGACGGAAAAGGTCAAGGTCTACGACCGCGGCATCAACGTCACCAATACGCCGGAAGATCTGTACAAAGTCCTGATCGCTTACCGCACGGGCGATATGCATGCGCCGCAGCTCGACACGACCGAAGCGCTTTCTGCCGAGATTCAGCACTTCGCCGAGTGCGTCGAGCAGAACAAGCGTCCTTTGACCGGCGGCTACTCGGGCCTGCAGGTGGTTCGTATTCTCGAGGCCGCGACAATCTCGATGAAAGACAGGGGCCGGCTGGTCGAGCTGGCGCCTACGCCGGGCCGGGCGGTCCTGGCTTCGGAGACATAAACCGCATGGTTCCATTGCTTGATTTGAAGGCCCAGTATCGCAGCATTCAGCGAGAGATCGACGAAGCAGTTCTTGCTGTGCTCGCGAGCACTCAATATGTGCTCGGCCCGGAAGTGGCCGCGTTCGAGCAAAACTTCGCCGAGTACACGGCCGCCACGCACGCCATCGCCCTGAATTCCGGCACGAGCGCTCTGCACCTGGCGCTGCTGGCTGCGGGAATCGGTCCCGGCGATGAGGTCATCACGGTTCCGTTCACGTTCGTCGCAACGGTCGCCACCATTGTGTACACGGGTGCGCGGCCCGTGTTCGTCGACATCGACGCGGTCTCATTCACGATGGACCCGGCGTGCATCGAGGCCGCCATCACTCCGAAAACGCGCGCCATCATGCCCGTTCATCTTTACGGCCAGCCCGCCGACATGGACCCGATCCTCGAGATCGCGCGCCGCCGCGGTCTGGTAGTGATTGAAGACGCCGCGCAGGCGCACGGCGCCGAGTACAAGGGCCGCCGCGTTGGCAGCCTAGCCGACCTCGGGTGCTTCAGTTTCTACCCTGGCAAGAACCTGGGTGCGTATGGCGAAGGCGGCGCCGTGGTCACCAACAATCCCGAGTACAACCGCATCATCCGCATGTTGCGCGATTGGGGCTGCGAGAAGAAATACGAGCACCTCATCAAGGGCTACAACTATCGCATGGAGGGCCTGCAGGGCGCGATCCTCAAAGTGAAATTGCGGCACATCGAAGCCTGGACCAACGCGCGCCGCGCGCATGCCGAAGAATACCGCAAGCTGCTCGGCCCGGCCGGTGTTCGCATTCCCGCCGGGATGGCGTACGCCCGCCACGTCTATCACGTCTACGCGATCAGAACCTCCCAGCGTGCCGAGCTGCAAGCCAGCCTGCAGGCGGCCGGCATTCAGACCGGAATTCACTACCCCATACCTGTGCACCTGCAGCCGGCGTATTCTGATCTTGGTTACCGCCACGGCGATTTTCCGAATTCGGAAAGCGCCGCGGCGGAGGTTCTCTCGATACCCATGTTCCCGGAAATGACGCGCGAGCAGATCGAATCGGTGGCCGATGCGCTTGCGGCCGCGCCGGTGTTGAAGTAGGTCCCGTCATGAGCAGAATCCGCGTGGGCGTCGAAGTCGAATTCCGTGATTTCAGCTCAGTCTTGGGGGTGGTGTGAAGCCCTCCGCACCCTTCACGGAGCCAACGGTCGCGGTGACAATCGATGTTGAGTGGGCGCCACCTGAGCTTCTCGCGGACGTGGTTTCTCTCATCCGGCAGGCCGGAATTCCAGCCACATTCTTCTGCACGCACGCCGGAGTAGACGCCGGTGGGCACGAGCGCGGCCTGCATCCGAATTTCCGCCAGACCGGCGACACGATGAAGCGCATCAGGGCGGAAGCTGGAGAGCTTTTTCCCTCGTTGCCGCAGGCCGATGTGTACGAGCGAGTTATGGAAGTGACTCACTCTTTCTGTCCTGAAGCAGCCGGCGTGCGCACGCACAGCCTGTTCTATGATTCCGAGCTCCTGCCGATCTACAATCGTCGCGGCCTGCAATACGACGCCAGTTACTTCATCCCCTTGGTTTCCAGCGCGCCCTTTTGGAAAGCGTACAACATCGTGGAATTCCCGCTTTTTTACATGGATCACCACGACCTTATCACCCAGGCAACATCCTTCTCGATCGGCAGACTGGGTCTGGATCAGCCGGGTTTGCGAGTTCTGGATTTTCACCCGCACATGCTGTACCTCAACGCGGCGATGGAGGATGATTACCAGCAGGCGAAGCCGCACTACTTGGACGAAGCTGCGCTGCTGGCGAGGCGCCGGCCTGGCCGCGGGGTTCGGACTCTGTTCCTGGATTTGCTCGACACCCTCTCCCGCGGCGCCGTGCGGTGCATCGACCTGGCAACGGCCAACGCGGAGTTTCGTGCCTGGCACAGGGCTTCGGTGGCGCCTATGATCGGTAGGACGGCGTGAGTACCTCCACGCTTGCCAAAGATTCAACCGCGATCATCACCGGAGCAGCCGGGTTTCTAGGCCGGCACACCTTATGCCGCCTCGCCGCGGCGGGTTACCGTGTCGCCGGATTGGCCAGGACCAGACCCGCTTGGTGGGATGGCTGTCAGGAGCGCTTGTTTGAGGCGGACCTTCAGCAGGCGGGAACGTTCGAGGAAATCTGCCGGAGTGTGGCCCAGCCCGTCACGCTGGTGCATCTGGCCGCGCGTCTGCCGGCTTCAGCAGTTGCGCTCGACGATACCGGGGTAGCTGCCCACAACCGTCTGATCGACGATCATGTTCTACGAGTCTGCCAAAGACTGCGCATCCCTGTCGTGTACGCTTCGACATGCAGTGTGTACGGACGAAGCGGAACGCTACCGCACACCGAGGAGGCCGCACCGAATCATCCCATTCCGTACGTGGCGGAGAAGCTGGATGCCGAACAACTCGGTATGGAATGGCTTGGAGGCGAAGGAATCCCGTTTACCGCCCTGCGTATCAGTGCACCCTACGGACCTGCACATCAAGCCCGTACGGTCATGAACATCTTTATCGAACGGGCGCTCGAAGGTGAACCTTTGCTCTACCACGGTTCTGGTTCGCGCCAGCAGGACTTTGTCTTTGCGACTGATGTGGCCGACGCGATCCGGCTCGCTTTGGACCGCGGCGTT
>JBOGMR010000521.1:0-2310 GCA_050746825.1 Bryobacteraceae bacterium
AGCGCCGAAGGTGCCGAATCCGTTCTGAGTCACCGAATTCTTGTAAGGGTTGCCGGCGCTCAACGCGTCGCGTCCGTAACTCAGGAGAATCAGGCATGCGTTCAGTACAGGTTGGATCGAGAAATCCAGATGAACGTATTCACCCAGGTCGCGTCCATTTCGAATGTACCGCGGGACGCTGTCGATAGGTACCGTCTGGGTCGGCGGAAACCCCCGCTGAATGCCTAGCCACTCCGAATACACGGTCATGTAATCGGAACCTGCGAGCGGCACGCGATACCGCTGCTCCATGCTGAGTGCGCCGTATGGCGCCGGGAGGTAGAGGAACTGCGAGACGTAAGGTCCATTCAGATCGCCGGGCGTATCCCCACGAAACAGCGTTTCCGGCGTGACCGCTCGATTGCGTTTAGGTCCCCGGAAATCGGACGCTCGCGAAAGGTCCGCAGCCGCCTGCGCAGCGATGGGGACCGAATCGAAATCGGCGAATGGCACGTCGCGCATCAGCGCCTGCCAGTACACCTCGATCATTTCGGCAGCGGCTTCCGCGCTGGCGAAAGCGGGACAGGGCGGCATGTCCACTTGATGTGGATCGTGACCCTCAAGGTGAAAAGCATACGCGGCTTGGGGGTTAACCAATCGGACACTCGCTCCCAACGGAATTCGCTCGAAGTCGGCGGGGTCTCCCGAAGCGACGGCTTGCAGATAGACGTTGTATGCGTTGAGGTCCACTTCTCCGAGCTGATTGTGAGGCAAGCCCTTGGAAAAGCTTGCGATTTGATTGGGGTAAGTATCCGTATCTCCGTTGACCCGATGCTCGATTAGGGGAAGGTAACGATGCGAGAGCGCTGCCTCGCGCCTTCGGCGAAACGCCTGTTCGGCGCGCTGCTCCGGAGTTAGCCTCCCGATGCTGCCGACACGCGCCTCGGGCGACTCGCCAAGCGAGGCGGCGGATGCCGCCGTTACGCCCAAGCTGGAAAGGAAACCGCGACGGCTGGATGGATTCATGTTATTCCTTCCTCCACGTGGTCAGAACAGAGCGCAAGCGGTCTGGGTCCAGCGCCGCGCCGGACCAGGCCCACTGCACCACCTCCTGACGAACCCCCAAAGCAACCGGCGCTCCTTTGAGCTTCAATTGCCGGAAGGAAGCGCGGGTTGGATCGGCATACCACTCGGCCCGGGCCAAATGCGGAAACTGCGCATTGACTTCTCGCGCCTGTTCTACCGACGCACCGCCAACAACGATTACGATCTTCTGCACCAACTGCAGCGGCTCATTTTTATCGATCGTGTCCAGCAAAGTGCTGCACGGATGACATCTTGTCTCTACATAAATGAACATCCATTTGCTGCTCTGGCGGAGACGATCGCTACGCACAGTTCGGCCGTCCAGTGAAAGCACCTCGAAATCGGGCAAGGGTTCCGGTCTACGCGCCGCAGCCCGGTACAGAGGCAAAAGGGCCAGTCCAATCAATATCCACCTTGAGAGATTTGTGCGCTCGATCTTCATCTGCCCTCCTAATTGCTCATTGAATGCGGAAATTGACTACCTGGGCCTTTTCCGTGGCTGTCATTCCCACCAAGGCATCGGGATCACTCAGATTCACGAGTGCTTCCGCCTGCGCTCTTGCACCGTCCAGGTCTCCGATGTCTCTCTGGATAGCGAAGTGCATTAGGATAACGGTTTGGCCCGGCTGCACGGTGACGGACCACTGATAGTAGAAGTCGCCCTGCCCATTGACAAAACGCACTCCGTTCGTTACCAGCGCGGCGCCGGGCCCTCCGAATACATGCGCTAGTACAGGTACACAGCATACTCCGTTCTTGTCTGTCAAAGTATAAGTATTGTTAGTAGCCTCTGGAGCTATTACCAGGCGGGTCTGAGTCAGAGATCCCATTGTTCCGCTAAGCTTGACAGGCTTCGTCCATGGGACGGCGGTCGGGTTCGTGAGAATCTCCAAATGCCGCGCAAAGCCTCCCCGCGTTGGAACGAAGACCTTGCGGTGTACTTTTAACGCTCCGTTTAGGTCGGGACCTAGTGTTACTTGTCGTCCGCCCGAATCGAGCACTGCTGAGGGCTCCGGGCAAAAACCGGGAGAGAAACCGTTGGAGAAGTACGCGTTGTTGAGCCGGCCATCTACAGTTCCGGCGGCCCCAATATTTCCCGCTATGCACCCACCCAACGACACATTGTACCGGAAACCATCCGCGCCATCCAGGTTAAGAGTGGAGCCGCTGGCGGTGTTGCCGTAGACAACGTCAACGGTCGCCGAAGCCGCCGCTGTGAGAGTCCCTTTGGATACGCCTAATATG
>JBOGMR010000522.1:0-4592 GCA_050746825.1 Bryobacteraceae bacterium
GCAGCGTTCCTCCGGGAGTTCGAGGAAAAGGGGGAACCCGTCAGTGTCAAGCCGGGCGGACACGACCGGAACGGACGGTTGCCCTTAATCGGTACGGAGGCGCGCTAAGTAGCATCGCCCCGACTCCACGACCGGCGTCGTGTACTGATCGAGGAACGCGCGCAGCACCGGGCGCAGCTCCACTCCGAGATTGGCTCGGGGCGCAATGAAGTAACGGATCCGATGCTCCCGGGCGATACGGAGAACCGCCTCGGGCGAATCGGCGCCGGCCAAAGCGCGCTCAAACCAGACGCAATGCCAGGTGTTCGAATACGCGGTAACCCGGAGCCCGGCGATCTTATTGCCTTCGAGGAATGCGACTGGAGCGCGGACGCCGATCGCGTTCAGCACGTCGATCAGCCGCCGCTCGGGCGCGTGAAATCGCAGGTAATCTTCCACCTCTCGGGGTTTGAGCACAGCGTTCGGCAAGAAATCCTTGTGATACCAGCCTGACGTTCCGAGGCAATAAATATTCAGGCCGGTGATTACCGCGGCGGCGATTGCGGCCGGGCGAAACGCGCCGAGCAGAGGCGCCAGCGCGATCGTGGATAAGAACAGAGCCGGATAGATGTACCGCAGGTTGGGTGTGGACAGGAAGACGACTCCCGAACCCGCCAGCGCCACTCCGAGCGCTGCATGAAAAAGAAACGGCGAGCCGCGCCGCACCCATATCAAGGCCAGCGGGAGGAACAGGAAATACTGGAATCCGAGGCCGCCGTGCTGTCCTTCAAAATACTTGTGCGTGCGAAACGTGACGTCGTACAACGTGGACCATTTCAGCGTTTCCGAAAACTGCGGATCCCGGATCGACACCGTTTCATAGAGCGGCGACCGAAAAACGGCATTCAAGTGCGGGAAGACCGGGTTGCCCGTGCGAACGTAAGCGTTCACGTATGGCGGCATAGCAGTTATCAGAAAGATCGCCAGTAGAGCTGCCGCCGCGCCCGCGCGCACCCGGCGGCGTATCAACGCCGCCACCAGAAAAGGCGCCAGGGCAAACACGAAGACCGCCGCTCCCCACTTGGTCGCCACAGCAGTCCCTGCCAGGAGGCTGACCGCGAACAGGGATCGCCGATTGCCGGACTCCCGATAACGATCGAGCGCGATGACCGCGCCGACGATGAAGGCGGTCCAGATATTTTCCACCATGAGCGACCCGGTCACCGTCTGAACGACTGGAGCCGATGCGACGAGCGCAACCGCAACGGCAGCCAGCCCCGGAGACAGCCAGCGCCGCACCGCCCCGAACACCAGCGTGAGCGTCACTATGAGTGCGGCATAGTTCAACAGCCGCGCAGCGAACTCGCCGCCAAGCAGGTACACCATCGAGAACGCCCAGTCGCCGTTCATCGGCATCACGGCCCACAGATAGTTGTGGACGTCGAAGGTCCACCGGTGCTGGGATTCGATGAATGACGGGATCGCGAGGTGCATGGCGAGGCCGTCGGCGCTGACCTCCGGCTTCAGCGCAACCAGGAGATGGACGAGGAGCACAAACCCGAGTAGCGCGGCGCCGGCGTAGTCGCTGCGCTCGAAGCCCGGCGAACGCTGCCAGAGTCCGCGCAGTCTCGAACGGAACAAAATCAGCGGAATCGCAAGCAGCACCAGGTACGTGATGGGCAGATGCACTCGCAGCGGCGCGATGAAGTTGAACAGCGTGACATATACACTCACGCCGAGAAGCAACGACAGAGCCGGCTCGCGCGAATCCAGAATCGCGTCTCCCAATACGAGCGCCGAAGCCAGGAAATACAATACTGCCGCGGGCGCGCCAAAACCGGCGGCTGCGACGCTGTAGACAGCGGAGCCCGCTCCGAGAAGCAGCAGGAACCATCGCGGCCCGAAGCGATGGAAGAGCGCCGCCGTCGCCGAGTAGGCGCCCGCGGCGAAGAACAGCCGTTGCCACCGCTGCCCCTCCCAGATCTGCTGAGTCAGAATCCGCTCGGACCACAGGCCGTAGGCTGTGAGACCGCACAGCATAGCGAAGCCGATCTGGAGAAAGATTCTCAAAGTATTCCAGGCTACCGTATCGCATTGCGGAGGCGGAGCCGCCTGCGCCATCATGTGGCGCGCACTAACCGATTAGCCAGGATATGATGTTCTGAGCCGGCGCGTTCCCGCATGCGGCGTCCCGGTGCTACGATATGTTCATCTGAACTTCGGGTGAGGAGGTTTAAAAGTGTTACATCGCGTATCGGCTGCCCTGTTGTGCGTTGTGGCTGTGTCAGGGCTTTATGCCCAATCCGAGCGCGGCGCCATCGCCGGTGCTGTTCTCGATCCGACCGGCGCCGTCGTCCCGGGCGCCAAGATCACGGTCACCAATCAGAACACCAACCTGGCTATCCAGACCACGGCAAACGACTCGGGTCTGTTCACGGTGCCGAGCCTGCCCGTCGGTGATTATTCGGTCCGCGTCGAGAAGGAAGGATTCAAGCCGTCCCTGCATACCGGCATCGCCGTGAACGCCGCGACTACCGTGCGCGCCGACATCACGCTCGAGGTCGGCACGGCGCAACAGGCCGTCGAAGTGAAGGCGGACGCCATTCAGCTCCAGACGGAGAGCGCTCGCGCGTCCAGCACGATCACCAACAAGCTGGTCGATGAGCTCCCGCTGGTGGTTGGCGGCGCACTGCGCAGCGTCTTCGACCTGGCCATCCTGACCCCGGAAGCCAAGAACTTCGGCGACCGCCATTTCATCATCGGCGGAGGCCAGGGCGCCAGCTTCGGCACGACCCTCGATGGTGTCTCGGCGAACACGACGCGCGCCCTTGAGAACTCGTGGGTCTCGGTCAACGCCCCCTCGCTCGAGGCCATCACCGAGTTCACCGTCGATTCCAACGGCTTCAAGGCCGAGTACGGTCACGCCGGCGGCGGCGCGATGACCTTCGCGTCGAAGAGCGGCACCAATGAATTCCACGGCTCGGCGTACGAATTTGCGCGCAACAACGCCTTCGACGCCCGGCGGTTCTTCGAAGCCAAGACCGGCGTCTACAAGCAGCACGATTTCGGGTGGAGCGTCGGCGGACCCGTCGTCATCCCCAAAATCTACAATGGCCGCAACAAAACGTTCTTCTTCAGCGCCATGGAGTGGTTCCGGAACCGCGTCGGCGCGAACAGCCGGAACGTCACCGTACCCACCGAAGAAATGTACGGCGGCGACTTCCGCAACTGGGTCGACGCCAACCGGCGCACGATCCCGATCTACAATCCCTTCGCGCTGCGCACCGAGGGCGGCACGCAAGTGCGCGACCCGTTCCCCAACAACCAGGTTCCGCGCACCAGCTTCGACCCGCTGATGGTGAAGGCGCTCGCAGCCTATCAGGGCTCCGGCGTGCTCAAGCCGAATACCGGCGGGGCCCCGGGCACGGTCGAGTACGTGCTGAGCAACTACACCATCGCGCAGGGCACGGAAGTCAATCCGCAGACCAAGTTCAGCGCCAAGGGCGACCACATCTTTAACGACAAGAACCGCCTCTCCGGCTACGTCGGCATCGCCCGCACCTACGGAAAGCCGGGTCCTCAAGGACCCAACACGCTGCCCGGTCTTTACAGCGACTACAACGACCTGCAGCGCCACAGCGACGTCTACCGCATGACCTGGGTGCGGAACATCAGCCCGACCATCATCAACACGTTTTACGCCGGCGGCAATAACTGGCGCGAAAACCACGACCCGGTGCAGGCCACCATCAAGAGCGGCATCAACTGGAAGGACAAGATCTGCCTGCCCAACGTTCCGGACTGCGATCAGAACCTGGTCAACCTGCGTTTCAGTAGCGGCTACGCCGGATGGGGCGGGGCTGCCAACAACGGCTCGGAGAACACCATCTTCAGCTTCAACGACGATCTTGCCTGGATCCGCGGCAATCACTCCTTCAAAGCCGGCGCAATGTTCCAGCGCAACCACTACAACGGATTCGGCCGGCAGGACGTTGCGGGGCGCGCCAACTTCAGCTTCATCGGCACAGGCCGTCCCGGCGACACCAACTTCACCACCGCCGGCGGTAACCCTCTCGCCTCCATGCTGCTCGGTTGGGCCACGGACGGCGGCGTCGATACGATCCGCTTCATCAGCCAGCAGTGGCCGTACTTCGCCGGCTACATTCAGGACGACTGGCGGATTTCGCGCAAGCTTACGCTGAATCTAGGTATTCGCTGGGAGACCACTCTTCCGCCGGTAGAGGCGCAGGATCGCTGGAGCGATTTCTCGCCCACGCGTCCAAATCCCAAAGCCGACAACATCCTCGGCGCGCTGATCTACGCCGGCGAAGGCCAGGGCCGCGAAGGCACGCGCTCCCTGGCCGACTCCTACTTCGGCGCCTTCGGCCCGCGCATCGGGTTCGCGTACAGTTGGACCGACAAGACCGTCATTCGAGCCAACTACGCCCGCTCGTTTGCGACCATTACTACGGTCACCGGCTCGGCGCACCAGCAGGGCTTCACCCAGACCATCGGCTTCGGCAACAACAGCAATGGCATCACGCCGACGTTCCTTTTCAAGGACGGTTTGCCCGCCTACGGGATTCCGCCGTTCATCGATCCGGGCTTCGTCA
>JBOGMR010000523.1:0-6929 GCA_050746825.1 Bryobacteraceae bacterium
GTGCTGCCCGAAATCTGGAACAGTCCCGGGTGATTGTAGTTCGCGCCCCATGACGCCGAGATGCTGTAAGCCTTGCCGAGTTTGGTGCGAACACGGTCGAACAAACGGCTGCGAAAACCACCGCCGAGAATATCGGCCATCACTTCGAGGGCCGGATAGTCCTTGTCCTTGAGCATCCCGCCCTGATGGCCGAGCGCGAAGAAGGTCTGCGTGACGTCGGTCTTGGCCGCCAGGTACACGCCCGGCTTGGGCTTGTTCGTGACCGGCGGGAAGGGTGGCACGGCCGGCTGCTTCACCGTCCAGCCGGCGAAGAGCTTCTCGATTTGCGCCTTCATCTCAGCGCTTTTGAAATCGCCGTGCACCGCCAGCATCACATTCTCGGGAAAGAAGTAGCGCCGGTGGAACGCCGCCAGATCGTCGCGCGTGATGCGGTCGATGTGCTCGTATTCCATGCGCCAGCCGTACGGATTGTCGCGCCCGTAGAGGATGTCGCTGAACTCACGCTGCACGATTCCGTGCGGATCGTCGTTGCGGCGCGCGATCGACGAGCGCAGGCGCGTTCGGGCCAGCTCGATCTTATCCTGCCGGAATTCCGGCGCGGTCGTCACGTCGTAAAACGCCGCCAGCACCTCAGTGATGTTCTCCTTCAGCGCGGAAAACGAAACGCGTCCGGAGGTCTCGTCGATCGAGCTCTCGACGGAGGCCGCGATATTTTCGAGTTTTTCGTCAAGCGCATCGCCGGTTTGAGCGCGCGTCCCGCCCGTGCGCATGACGATGCCGGTCATCGTCGCCGTTCCGGCTTTGTCCGCCGGATCGAACAGGTTGCCGGTGCGAACCAGCGCGAAGCCGCTCACCAGAGGAAGCTCGTGGTTCTCGAGCAGGTAGAGCTTCATGCCGTTGGGCAGAGTGTGGGTTTCGACGCTCGGGATTTGCACCTGCCGCAGTGGGGGGAACTTCAGGTCCTTGTAGGACGCCGCCGCCGCCCGGGGAGCCGCGGCCTTCTTTGCCGCAGGCTTTGTCGCAGGCGTTTGCGCTGCCAGTAAGCCCGCGGCGGATACGAGCACGAGAGCGATCCGCGATATCACCTTGCGCCTCCTCTCTGTCCGGATTTGGGTTGGAACGTTTCCGCGACTGTGCGGGTACTGTCGACGAATGTCTCGCGCGCCACGCGTTGCACGTCGTCCGCCGTCACCTTTTCGAGCTCATCCAGCGCGGTGAACAGTTTTCGCCAATCGCCATAGCCCGCGTAAAACGTGGTCATCAGGTTCGCGAGGCCCGAGTTGCTGTCGAGCTGGCGGACGACTCCTGCCCGGGCTTTCGCCTTCACGCGCGCCAGCGTGGCGGCGTCGGGCTTCTCCTTTTTGAACCGTTCGAGAAGTTCGTAGAGCGCCTTTTGGTTTTCGTCGGCGGACTTGCCTGCCGATGGCACGAGCAGGAAGATAAACGTATTGGGATAGCGGCCTCCGGGGAAGGTGGCCCCGCAAATCGCGTTCACGGCCAGCCGCTTGTCCCGCACCAGTTCTCTGTAGAGCGCGCCCGTTCGGCCGCTCGACAGGATCGTCGCGATCACATCGTACACCACGTCGTCTTTGTGCAGTTGATCCGGCCGTTTGTATCCCACGAAAACGATGGGCTGGCTCGGCGATTCGACGTCTACCTTCTTCGGACCCTCCTGCTTCGGCTCCACTGTCGTGATGACCGGCGGCAATGGCCCCGGGGGAAGCGCGCCGAAATATTTCTCGGCAAACCGCTTGGCCTCCGCCGGATTCACGTCGCCTACGATAGAAATCACGATATTCGACGGCACGTAATATGTGCGGTAGAATCGCTCCGCGTCGGTCACGCGCAAATTTTCGATGTCGCTCGCCCACCCGCCGGGCATCTGCCGGTACGGATGCGCCGCGAACGCGGTCGACAAGAACGCCTCCATCAGCTTGCCCTGTGGGTTCGACTCCACACGCATCCGGCGCTCTTCACGCACCACGTCCCGCTCTTTGTAAAACTCGCGAAATACCGGCTTCAGAAATCGCTGCGACTCCAGCAGGAACCACAGCTCGAGGCGGTTCGTGGGGAAGTTGTAGAAGTAGACGGTCGACTCGAGCGACGTGCCGGCGTTCATCCCCACGCCGCCGTTTTCTTCGATAATGCGGGGAAAAATATTGGGTTCGACGTAATCGTTCGCGCGATTGATCGCACCCTTGAGTTGCGCCTGGAGAGACTCGATTCTGCTCTGGTCGACACGCCGGCCTTTGCGCTTCTCCTGTTCGAGGCGCTCGTAAACTTCCTCGACCGCGTCGAGCGCTTTCTTTTCCTCCGCCCAGTTCTTCGATCCGATCTCCGGCGTTCCTTTGAACGCCATGTGCTCGAACATGTGGGCAATGCCTGTTTTGCCGGACGGATCGTTGAGCGAGCCCGCCATCACGTAGGTATTGAACGAGACGACGGGCGCTTCGTGGCGTTCGACAATGATAAAGTGCAGCCCGTTGCTGAGCGTGAATTCCGTGACTTTCTTCTCAAACTCCTGCAGACTCTGCGCCTGAGCCATCGCCGCAAGGACGAGCCATGTGGCGCAGGCGCTCGTGCCTGCCGCGCCGGGACTCGTCTCGGCGCTTGCCCGCGAGCTTCGCCGAAACTTGCCAAGCGCCCGCGCCACGTCGTGGAACACTTTTCCAATCATGTAGGACTCCAACTTACGAAGGTAGCGCATTACCCGATCATCTGGCGCAGCCGGTCCGCGACCCAGTTCACCGAAATCGCGATCATAGCTTCCCCTTTCGCGGTGGTCGCGAGTTTCGCTTCCCGGTAAAACTCCTCCTCCTGCCTGGCCGACGCCGGGTCTTTGATCCTCAGGTGCGGCTTGGCCTTCTCGTAGTCGACGCCTTCCCAGTGAATGCGCTCCGGGAATGCGGCCATCGCGAAGGAAGTCTCAAACTCAGCAGCGTGGCCGGGCGCCTTGCCGCTCTGCATGTGTTTTGTGACCGTCTCTTTGTTATACGCATCCCAATAGGAATTCGCTTCAATCCGAATCCCGAGCTTCTTCCAAAACCCCGCCACGCTCTGTTTGAGCGGCGCGACGTTGCCGCCATGCCCGTTCAGGATCAGGATCGACTTGACCCCGTGAACCTGCAGACTCTCGCAGATCTCGTAGACCACGTTCAGGAACGTTTCTTTCGTCAGCGTGAGCGTGCCCTTGCGGTCCATCCAATGCGGCGAAATGCCTACGGGCACCGGCGTCGCCACCATCACCTGCGGATACAGACGCAGCGCTGCAAGCTGTGCGACGAGCGTGACGCTGGCCGTGTCCTGAATCATCGCGAGGTGCTCGTTATGCTGCTCGGTGCTGCCCGTCGGCACGATCACCGCCTTCAGAGTCCCGCCCTCGAGCGCTTCGCGAAACTCCTTGCGCGTCGACTCCCAGAGAAGTACTTTGCGCGCCTGAGCGTACCCGGAGCCCGCGAGTGAAACACCCGGCGTCTGTGGACTTGCCGAGGCCATGAACGAGCCTCCGGCGAGCGTTCCGAAAAAGCGGCGGCGAGGAAGATGAGATTTCATGTCACGAGAATATTACAATGGCTGCGACTCCGATGCCTATGCCCATGACCCGCCGTTCGATGCTCGGCGCCAGCGCCGCGGCTCTCGCCTCCGCAACCAACCGCAAAACCGTCGCGGCCATCGTCACCGAGTATCGCTACCGCTCCCATGCCGACGTGATCTGCGGGCGTATCCTCGAAGGCTATTCGCCGGACAACGTCCGGGTGGAGCCGCGGACGCGAATCGTTTCGATGTACACCGATCAGATCGCCGAAAAAGACATGAGCCGCGACCTTGCGGCCAAGCACGCCTTCCGGATCTATCCCACGATCGCGGAGGCTTTGACCCTGGGAAGCGACAGGCTGGCCGTCGATGCTGTGCTGCTCATCGGCGAGCACGGAAACTACCCGGTCAACGAAAAGGGGCAGAAGCTCTATCCGCGCTTCGACCTCTATCAACGCATCGTCGAGGTCTTCCGCAGCACCAAGCGCACCGTCCCGGTTTTCAGCGACAAGCATCTTTCTTACTCGTGGGACAAAGCGAACTCGATGTACCGCCAGGCCAGGGAGCTCCGGTTTCCGTTGATGGCGGGGTCGTCGATTCCGGTAACCGTCCGCGTTCCCGAGCTCGAACTGCCGCTCGGGTGCCGCATTCGTCGCGCCGTTGCGGTTGGTTACGGCGATCTTGACGCCTACGGCTTCCACACGCTCGAGACCCTGCAATGCATGGTCGAGCGCCGGGCTGGCGGCGAAACCGGCATCGAGTCCGTCGAGTGGATCGAAGGCGCGGACGTCTGGCAGTGGCGCGATGGGCCGGGCGCCTGGAGCGCGCCGCTTCTGGCCGCGGCCCTGTCGCGCGGCGCGAATCAGGATGGCGCCGTCGAACAGAACGCGAAGCGCCCCGTCCTGTTCCTGCTCCGGTATCGCGACGGATTTGAGGCCGCGGTGTACATGCTCAATGGACACGCGCGCGGGTGGATGTTTGCGACTGAGCTCGATGGAAAAATCGTCTCGACGCATTTCGGTTCGTCGAAGCTCCGCGACCTGGCGCACTTCGACGGTCTGGTGCACGCGATCGAACACCTGTTCGTCACCGGCAAGCCGCTTTACCCGGTCGAGCGGACTCTGTTGACCACGGGCGCGCTTGCGTTCCTCTTCGAGGCGCGGGTCCTCCGCAAGCGCCTCGCGACTTCCGAGCTGCGGTTCGCGTATCAGGCTCCGCGTAAATGTTATTTTCAGCACGCCTGACACGCAATTCACCCCGCTCTAAAGACACTTCACCCCACAACTGCCGCGAATAAACAAAAATTACGGTCCCGCGGAACATTTTGCGATTCCATTCGTATAAGAAACTGTAGGAAGTCACGCTCATTCAATTGCAGAGGAGATAGCAAAAGTGTTTAGGCGAATTGTTCTGACCCTCATGGTGGCAGGTCTCTTCGTCGCGACCGCCGCCGCGAAGAGTTACAGCGTCACGCTGTTCCAGCCCGCGCAGGTCGGCGCGACCGAACTCAAGGCCGGAGATTACAGAGTCGAGCTCAAGGACTCCAAAGCGGTCATCACCAACGGCAAGCAATCCGTGGAAGTCGAGGTCAAGGTCGAAACGACCCAGGAGAAGTTCAACTCCACGTCGGTCCGTTTTCAAAACGGGGACGGCAAGTACAAGATTCAGGAAATCCGCCTCGGCGGCACCAAAACCAGGCTCGTGTTCAACTGAGACCGCTTGTTCGCTCCCTCACGCTCGGGCGGACAGCACCGCTCACAGAACCGCGACCGTGAGGGAGCGGCGCGAGCCGCGCACCCTGGCAAGCACTCCAGCTAAAATAAGCGAAGTGCGGTTCTCTTCGCTTTTCACGCCGCTCCTCTTCGCGGCTCTGATTCCGCTTCCGGCTCGCGCCGACACCGCACTCGTTCTCCCCTTTTTCAACCTTTCCAAGTCCCCCAACCTCGACTGGATCGGCGAGAGTATCGCTGAAAACATCCGCGAGTCACTCGGCGCCGAAGGCATCCTCGTTCTCAACCGCGAGGATCGTCAGGAAGCATTTCGCCGCCTCTCGGTTCGTCCGTACGCCCTGCTGACGCGCGCTTCGGTTGTGAAACTGGCCGAGGCCGTCGACGCCTCGCAGGTTATCTTCGGACAGTTCGATTTCACGCCCGCGGAGGCCCAGGCGCTGCCCACCAAAGGCTCGCTGCGCATCACGGGCCGGGTCATCGATCTAAAACTGATCAAGCAGGGACCCGAGCTGGTCGAGCTCGGTGCTCTCGAAGATCTCGCGTTTCTTCAAACCCACCTGGCGTGGCAGGTGCTGCGCGCGCTTGCGCCGGACACCTCATCAACCGAACAGAGCTTTCTCAAGGCCCGCCCCACATTGCGCGTCGATGCCATCGAAAGCTACATTCGAGGCCTGCTGGCCACGTCGCGCGATCAGAAGCTCCGCTTCTTCGCCCAGGCCGCGCGCCTTGACAACCGTTTTTCTCAACCCTGCTTCCAGCTCGGCCGGATGCATGTGGATCACAAGGACTTTCGTCTGGCCATCGAGTGGCTCGAGCGGGTCGCGCGCGCCGATTCGCACTACTATGAAGCCCGCTTCCTGCTGGGCCTGTGCCGCTATTACACCGCCGACTACGCGCGAGCGGAACAGGCCTTCGCCCAGGTGGCTGAAGCTGTGCCGGTCAACGAGGTCATCAACAATCTCGCCGCCGCTCAGTCCCGCCGAAATTCACCCGAAGCGGTGAGCAATTTCCGGAAGGCGCTCGAAGGCGACGCCGCCGATCCGGATTTCCACTTCAACCTTGGCTTTGCGCTGTGGAAGCGCGCGCAGTTCGACGACGCGGCACAAAGTTTTCGCGCCTCGCTCGAGCGCAAGACCGACGATCCGGAGGCGACGCTCATGCTGGGCCGGTGCCTCCAGAAGAGCGGCCCGCGGCCCGGAGATCCGAAATCCGACGGCCTGGAGAGAATCAAACTCAACTTCGAAGAGACCTTCTATCGCCAGCTCAAGGCTGCGCTCGAAGTGAAGAAATGAAGCGGTAGTTCGCTTCTACCGCGCCCGGAGCCAATCCGCGAGCCGCGCAGGCCAGGAGGAAAGCACGGCGTCCGTCGGTGCCAGTCCAACACCGTGCGCCCCGCGCTCGTAGATGTGCATCTCCGCCGAGACCCCCGCCCGCCGCAGCGCCAGGTAAAACAGGACGCTGTTCTCCGGCGGCACGCCCTTGTCTTCATTGGTGTGAAAAAGAAACGTCGGCGGCGTCTGCGCCGTGACTTGCTTTTCGTTCGAAAGCTGCTCGACCAGCTTGGCGTCCGGCTTGTCGCCTAGCGGTAGTTTACAAGATACACGCCCTCCAGACGCAGGCGTGAGCCCGGGGAGCTACTCCACCGCTCGCCAACAACTTGATACG
>JBOGMR010000524.1:0-7661 GCA_050746825.1 Bryobacteraceae bacterium
CATCGTCACCTTCCTCGACACGCCGGGCGCCTACCCCGGTATCGACGCGGAGGAACGCGGCCAGGCCGAAGCGATCGCGCAGAATCTCCGTGAGATGGCGCGCCTGCCGGCGCCCGTCATCTGCATCTGCATTGGCGAAGGCGGCAGCGGCGGAGCGCTGGCTCTCGGCGTCGGCAACCGCGTTTATCTGCTCGAGAACGCCATCTACAGCGTGATCTCGCCCGAAAGCTGCGCCGCCATCATCTATCGCGATTCGACGCGCGCAGCCGACGCGGCGCAGGCGCTGAAGCTCACCGCCCAGGACTTGCTCGGTCTCGGCCTGATCGACGGCATCATTCCCGAGCCGCCCGAAGGCGCTCACGCCGATCCCGATTCCGCTGCCGGGTGCGTGCGAGAGACCTTACGCGCTGTGCTCGGCGAGTTGGGCGCGCTATCGCCCGAGGAGCTCGTGGAGCAGCGCTACGCCAAGTTTCGCGAGATGGGAAATTTCTTTCTGTGAAGAAGACCGTCCTTCTCGGCATCGCATTTGTTGTTCTCGTGCTCGGCGTGATTGTGTTTACGACCATGGGCACCAACAAGTACCGGTGCGAGGTCTGCATGGATTACCAGGGACGGCGCTCCTGTCGCGTCGCGGGCGCATCCACCGAGCAGCAGGCCTTGCGGACCGCGGTCGAGAACGCGTGCGCGCTGATCGCTTCGGGTGTCACCGACACGATTGGCTGCGGAAATACGCCACCGGCGAGTGTCAAGTGGCTCAGTGGGAAGTAGCATGAGCACGCTGGCGGCGCCGGGCATCGCTGCCGGTCGCGCCGAAATCTCCACCGCGCGGGTTCCCTGGTTCGTCTGGGTGAACGCCCTCGCCGTAAGCTGCGCCTCGATCGGCCTCCACTGGGACATTTCCTGGCACCGCTCGATCGGACGCGATTCGTTCTGGACGCCCGCGCACATAGCCATTTACCTTTGCGCTGTGCTGGCCGGAGTTTCCTGTGCATGGCTGATCCTGTCGGCCACTTTCGGCCGTTCCGATGCCGCGCGCGCTTGCTCGGGCCACATGTGGGGCCTCTACGGTCCTCTCGGCGCCTTCATTGCGCTCTGGGGCGGCGCGGCCATGCTGACGTCGGCGCCGTTCGACGACTGGTGGCATGGCGCCTACGGACTCGACGTGAAGGTGCTGAGCCCGCCGCACGTGCTGCTGATCGGCGGCATGCTCACCGTACAGCTCGGCGGTCTCATTCTCATCCTCGGTGCGAAGAACCTCGCGCCGGGCGCGCTGCGCTCGCGGCTCGACTGGATCTTCCTCTATATCGGCGGCATGATGCTGACGATGGCGCTGATCCTGGTCGCGTTCGACACGCACCGCAGCACCATGCACAGCAGCTATTTCTACCTGCTGATCGCGCTCGCGGCGCCGCTGGTCATCTGCGGTGTGGCGCAGGCTTCGGACAAACGCTGGGCCGCTACAGTGGTGGCCGCCGTCTATTCCGCAGTGCCCATCACGCTGCTTTGGATCCTTCCCTTGTTTCCTGCCGAGCCGAAGCTCGGCCCGGTCTGGAGACAGATCACGCACTTCGCACCGCCGGAGTTTCCGCTGCTGCTGGTGGCGCCTGCCGTTGCGATCGATTGGGTTCGCCCGCGAATTGCGGGGCTCTCTAAGTGGGCGCAGGCCGCTATCCTCGGCCCCGTGTTCCTCGCCGTCCTCTGGGCGGTCCAGTGGCCCTTCGCCGATTTCCTGATGACGCCGGCCGCGCGCAACTCGTTCTTCGGCGCCCATTATTTCGGCTACTCCGATCACCCGCGCTCACGCTATGCGCGGTATGAGTTCTTCACCGAGCCATCGGCGCTGTTCTGGGCGCGCGCGGCCGGCTCGGTGATCTGTTCGTTCCTGATGGTCCGCATCGGCCTCGCGTGGGGCGCCTGGATGCGCCGCGTGCGCCGCTGATGCATCGCGCCATTCTCTTTCTCGCGCTCGCGCGCGCCGCCTGCCCGCATCTCGGCAGCCCGGACGTCTTCTACGAAGGCGATGCCGGACCGTATCGTTTGTTCGTCGTCATCCGCCAGCCCGGCACCATTCCCGGAATCGCCGAAATCGAAATCCGGAGCGCGGCCACGGACGTGCGTGCGATCCGTCTCACCACGCACCGCACAGGCGCCGAGCGCCTGCTTCCCGTGCCTGACCTGGCCGTGCAGTCCTCGCAAGATCCGCAGTTCTTCCGCGGTGCGCTCTGGCTCATGGCGCAGGGCGGCAATGAGGTGATCCTGTTCGTCGAGGGCGATCGCGGGAAGGCAGAGATGCCCGTGCCGGTTTCGACAATCGCGTGGCGCACCAAATCCACGGACTTGCCGCTCGGCGCAATCCTCGCGGGCCTGGGCTTGCTGCTCACCGCCGGCTTCGTCAGCATTGCCGGAATGGCGGCACGCGACGCAGAGGTCGAGCCGGGCCTCGAACCGCCGCCAGAGCGTGTCCGGCGCGGCCGGGGAGCGATGGCGGTCGCAGCCGGACTGGCGCTGCTGGTGCTCTATCTCGGCAACTCATGGTGGAGCGCCGAAGCGGGCACGTATGCGGGCCGGGTGTACCAGCCACCTCGCCTGGAAGCGTCGGCCGATCCATCCGGCACGCTGCGGCTGAGTCTCAAGAACGAGTGGTACCGCGGTCCACGATTCAGCACCTTGGCCCCCGACCACGGACACCTCATGCACCTGTTTCTCATTCGTATGCCTGCGATGGACCGATTCTGGCATCTCCATCCGGAGCGCGTCGAGGAGGACCGATTCGCCCAAGCGCTGCCGGCGCTCGATGCGGGCGCCTATCAGATCTACGCCGACATCGTCGACGCCACCGGATTCGCGCAGACGATGACAACCCGAGTCGAACTTCCTGCCGTTGCCGGTGAGCCGCTGCAGGGCGACGACTCGGGTGGCGAGCCGGGAGCCCGCATCACGTGGCTGCGCGATCCCGAACCTCTGCGTGCCCGCGTCCCCACACGCTTCCGGTTTCGCGCCGAGGGTGCAGGGGCGCTCGAGCCGTACATGGGGATGCTGGGCCACGCCGCGTTCGTGAAGGCGGACGGCTCCGTCTTCGCGCATGTGCACCCCTCGGGCACAGTCCCGATGGCGGCGCTCCAGGCGACGGATTCACACGCCGCGCATCGCGGCGCCAATCCGGCAAGGCAGGTATCGGAGGTGACGTTTCCGTATGGCCTGCCCCAGCCCGGCCGCTACCGGCTGTTCGTTCAGGTCAAGCGAGAAGGGAAGGTCGAGACCGCGGCTTACGATATTGAGGCGCAGTAGGCACAAGAACCTTGCTACCATTGAAGTTCGTGAACTTTATCCCCGGAAGCGTCGTCTAATCTGTTGGAGTAATCCGCCGTGAAACTTAAGTGGAAAATCCTCATCGCTATCGCTGTGCTGGTAACGATTGGTGGGGGAACATTCGCCAGTATTAGTTACAGCCGTCGCGGCATCGTTACGGTGCAGACCGGACGTGCCGCGCGACAGGACCTGGCCGCCGTGGTAACGGCGTCCGGAGAAATCAAACCGCGAAACTACGTCAATATCGGCGCAAATGCCATGGGGCGGATCACAGAAATCTACGTCAAAGAAGGCGACCGGGTGCGCAAAGGGCAGGTGCTCGCCAAGCTCGAGTCGATCCAGCCCGAGGCCGACGTGAACGCGCAAAAAGCGGCGCTCAGCACCGCCCAGGCCGAGTCGGCAGCGTCCGAAGCTGCGGTGAAGTCCGCGGACGAGAACCAGGTCACACTGCAGGCCTCGCTCGATCGCGCCAAGGCCGAGCTCGAACGCACCAAGCTCGACTTCAACCGCGCCAAAGAGCTGCACGACGCCAAGCTCATCGCGCGACAGGAATACGACCAGAAGAAGGCGATCTACGATGCACAGGCGGCTGGCGTGCGCGAGGCTGAAGCCCGCATCGTGGGAGCGCGATCGGCGCGGGAAGAAACCGCCGCGCGGCTGACTGCCATGCAGCGGCGCATCGTCCAGAGCCAGTCGATGCTGGCCCGGCTCGCCGACGTGTTGCAGAAGCACTACTCCGTGGCTCCGCTCGACGGCATGGTGACCAACCTGCCCGTTCGCGTCGGCGAGACCATGGTGATGGGATTTCAGAATAACCCGGGCAGCCTCATCATGACGATCGCGGACATGTCGCTGATCACCGCCGAGGTGAAGGTGGATGAGACGGATATCGTCAACGTCAAGCTCGATCAGGTGACCGACGTCACGATTGACGCTGTGAGCAACCGCACATTCAAGGGCCGCGTGATCGAAATCGGCAATACCGCGATCCTGCGTTCAACCGGCCTCGCCGCATCGCAAAGCGCGATCTCGAGCCAGGAGGCCAAGGACTTCAAAGTCGTTGTTGCGCTCGACAATCCGCCGATCGAGATTCGTCCGGGCCTGTCCTGCACAGCCAAGGTCACAACCGCCACGCGGCAGAACGCGCTTACGGCTCCGATTCAGGCGCTCACGATCCGCCAGCGCGGAGACCTCGAGCCGCAGCCTGCCAGCGGCGGCACAGCGCAGGCCGCTGCTGCGCGCGTGGATCCGGCCGCGGAGAAAGCGAAGAAGGAAGAGATTCAGGGCGTTTTTGTGATTGCCGGCGAAAAGGCCCAATTCCGCAAGGTTGAGACCGGCATCACCGGGGCCACCGACATCGAAATCCTCAGCGGCCTCAAAGACGGCGATGAGATCATCACCGGCAGCTACCGGGTTATCCGTACGCTGCGCAACGAAGCTAAAATCAAGGTGAACAACAAAGCACCGGAGAAAAAGGATTCCTAAGCATGGCACAGGCAACACTCGACGCCACGGAGCGAGGTGCGCAGTTAAAGCGTGACGGCATCGTCATCCGCACTTACGATCTTTGGAAGACGTACATCATGGGCGATCAGGAGATCAACGCGGTCTCCGGTGTCGACATCGAGATCCACAAGGGCGAATATGTGGCGATCATGGGGCCGTCGGGCTCCGGCAAATCGACGCTCATGAATCTGATCGGGTGCCTCGACACGCCCAGCCGCGGGCAATACTACATCGCGGGCCGCCTGGTCAGCGACATGAGCGACGATGAGCTGGCGCGCATCCGGAATAAGGAAATCGGCTTCGTTTTCCAGACGTTCAATCTGCTGGCCCGCGCCACGTCTCTCCATAACGTCGAGTTGCCGCTGATCTACAGCGGCGCCGGCGCCGAGGCGCGGCAGGAGCGCGCCAAGGCTGCGCTGCGCAGCGTCGACCTCGAGCCCCGCATGTACCACAAGCCGAGCGAGCTTTCGGGCGGACAGCGCCAGCGTGTCGCAATTGCGCGCGCGCTGGTAAATGATCCATCGATCCTGCTGGCCGACGAGCCCACCGGCAACCTCGACAGCGCCACCGGCGTCGAGATCATGGGCCTGTTCCATCGCCTGCATCAGCAAGGCAACACGATTGTTCTGGTCACGCACGAGCACGACATCGCGATGAACGCCCACCGCATCATCCACATCCGCGACGGCAAAGTGGAGAAGGACGAACACGTTAAGTAGATCGGTTGAGCTACTCCAGCCGCGTCCAGCCACGTGTCGAAGTGTGCGCACTTTCTTCGCATAGCGGATGCAGTGATCTTCTTCGCGATGAGAGTACCATGAACTGGTTTGCTGTAAGCGGGCAGTAGCCCGCTGATCCGCATCGCTGGGGAGGTCTCGTCGTCGATGTGCTCCGGTGATGGGAATTCTTTGCAGACAGCCTCGAGTCTGGTAATAATCTGTTGCTGGTCGGGAAACGCCACGAGGAACTGCTGCGGGTCCGCAAACAGCAGCGCCTCGAACTCGTGTAGCTGGATGTATGGAACCAGACGTGGATCTGCGAGGTCATCGTAGAGCGCTTTCTCCAGGCACTCCGCTCGCTGATTCGGACTGTGATGGCTCCGGCAGTTGTCGTAGCCGGGGAAATCCGTTGGGAGCCGATAGAGATCGACCATTGTCGTAAAGCGCGCATCACTGTTCCGATCCTGTTTCATCCAGCGAACCAAGTCGCTCCGAAGACTCTGATACCGGATGTGGCCGCCCCGTTTCCCGATCTTGGAAGCTACCGGGTAGACTTTAAAGGCCACAGCGCCGGCCCCAGGACCTCGTTAACAAAGGCCTCCTCAGTTTGGCCCTCAACGACCAGGTGCAACCGGATCACGCGATGGTCGTCCTCCGATCACGTTTTTCTCCCACAATTGCGACAGCGTATACTCATCGACCCATAACTTGAGCTCGGGGGCATTAAGCCGGCGAAAGGTCGATTGACGTTCCGAGCGGTCCACTACGACGATATCTTCGGGCTGGAAGCGGTCGATCAGAGAGACGGACTGAGTTGCGACAACAACCTGCACCTGAGTCGACACGCTCCGAATCAGTCCCGCGATCACTTCGATCGCATACGGGTGCAGGCCAAGTTCCGGCTCGTCGAGGATCAACACGTCAGGCAGACCTCTCTCCGGCTGTAAGAGAAGCGAGACGAGCGCCATCACGCGAAGCATGCCGTCAGCAGCTTGCGACGCGCTGAAGATTAAGTCGTTGCCGCTCTCCCGCCACCGAAGCAGGAGTCGACCGTATTCCGGCTCCAGTTCGAAGTCCGAGAAAAACGGAAGAACCAGACGTACCGTCTCCACAATGGGCCGGTAATAACCAGGCTCGGAGTTCCGCAGACGATACAAAAATGGGGCGAGGTTGGCCGCATCCTCCTTGAGCCACTGGCCTTCGTCGGCGGCCCACTTGTCTCTCATTCGGGATGTGATCGACGTGTTGTGGAACTGATGGATGATGATCTTGCGGAGCATGCTGTGGATGGCTCGCGCCGTCTTGTCACCCGTCTCAGCTTTAGCAATCAGCCCCGGCTCACGATGGCCGGCGCCCAGGCTGGTCCACAGGGCTTTCGAAGGAAAGCCGGAGCCGCTGAACCGGAACTTCTCGCCGGCGTAGATTAGCGTATCGCCGGCGGCGTGGAATAGGCGGAATTCGTACTCGTTCTCACCGGCCTGCGAAACGACCGTCAAGGCCGCGTCGATCTCTCGAGTGCGCGCAGGCCCATCGTGAAGCAGCACGCTGGCTCCACCGAGTTCGGCGACGTGCCTCTGGAGACCTCCCGGAGGCGTTAACGTCCACGAGAGCAGTCGGAAGAATGAGATAAGGTTGGTCTTTCCGGCGCCGTTCGGCCCGATCAGGACCGTCAATGACCGCGGATCGAAGTCCTCGAGTTTCCGAATTGTTTTGAAGCCGCGCAGGGTTAACTTTGCCAAGCGGTTTCGCATGTTCGACCTTCATCCTAGCAGACGATCCGCGCGCCACGGTCGCATTCGCTGCTGCCCGGCGTGTGTCACTATACTAATAGCGAATGTCCGACGTACCCTTCGTTCACCTCCACTGCCACACGGATTATTCCCTGCTTGACGGCGCCTGCGAGATCGGCCAGCTCATGGAGATCGTCGCCGCGCAGAAGATGCCTGCGGTCGCGATGACCGATCACGGCAACCTTTTCGGCGCGGTGCAATTCTACAACTCGGCGAAGGCGAAGGGCATTCAGCCGGTGATCGGCTGCGAGGTTTATGTCTCACAGCAAGGCCACAAAACGCGCTCCGAGTCGGACCGCTACAACCATCTGGTGCTGCTGTGCGAGAACCAGGAGGG
>JBOGMR010000525.1:0-8822 GCA_050746825.1 Bryobacteraceae bacterium
TACTTCCTGTGGGACACGATGCCCGACGAGAGGCTTTTCCGCGCGACAGCAGCCGGTGAGCTGAAAACGGATGCGGGTATCGGGAAAACCGCGCGCTGGATGCTTGCGGATTCGAAGGCGCGTCCCATGCTCGACGAGTTCATCTCACAATGGCTGCGCTTCGACCGCGTGATGAACACCGTCCGGGACCGCCGGCAGTTTCCAATGTTCAGCCCCGAAGTGGCAGCGGCGATGACCGAAGAAGCGAGGCTCTTGATTGCCGACGCCGTTTGGAACGATCGCGACTTCATGACCGTCTTCAGCGCCGATTACGGCTACCTGAATGGCGATCTCGCGGCGCTATACCGCTTCCCCGCCCCGCCTGCGGATTTTCAGCGCGCGAGTTTTCCACCGGATTCGGATCGTGCGGGCCTCCTGGGGCAGGCGGCGTTTCTCACGTTGACGAGCAAGCCGATTGAAACTTCGCCGACCGCACGCGGGCTTTTCGTGCGCGAGCAGTTCCTTTGCCAGCATGTTCCCGATCCGCCTCCGGGAACGAACGCGACCCTGCCACCGGTGGCCGAATCAAGGCCGCAGACCAACCGCGAGCGGCTGGCTGAGCACCTTTCGAATGCGAGTTGCTCGACGTGCCACAAGCTGATCGATTCAATTGGGTTCGGGCTTGAGAAGTTCGATGCGATCGGTGCGCGGCGGGAGAAGCTGACAATCGTGTTTCAGCCGGGGCGGAAGGAAGCGGACAAAGGACCAAGGCGTGTGGAACTTGACCTGGACACCAGCGGGGCCGTCGCGGGAATTCCGGATTCGTCGTTCCGCTCGCCCAAAGAGCTGGGACGCGTACTGGCGGCGAGTTCGCAGTGCCAGCAGTGCGTCGTCAAGCAGATGTTCCGGTTCGGATACGGGCGGCCCGAGACGGCCGCCGATCGCGCGACGATCGATGCGGCGTTCGAACGGTTCAGGGGTTCGGGGTTTAAGTTTAAGGAGATGTTGGCGGCGCTGGCGTCGGCGTATGGGGGAGAACGGCTGACGGCGAGACCCACTCCCTGACGGTCGTGGCTCAGTTGAGGAAGCCGGGGCTCAGTTGAGGAAATAGGTGCGGTAGAGGGTGTCGCGCTGCTTGGGAATGAAGCCGGCGTCACGAATCAGGCGGCGTAGTTCTTCTTCCGTCGCGCGATGATGCGCTCCGGCTGCGGAAACCACGTTCTCCTCGATCATGATGCTCCCTACGTCGTTGCCGCCGAAGCGCAAGCCGATCTGGCAGGTCTTCAGTCCGGGCGTTACCCATGACGACTGAACATTGACGATGTTGTCGAGGTAGATGCGGGAGATCGCGAGTGTTTGCAGGTACTCGAACGCCGTCGCTTCTTCCTTGATGAAGCGCCCGAGCGATGTATTCTCGCGCTGGAACGACCAGGGGATGAACGCCGTGAACCCGCCCGTATCTTCCTGGATCTGCCGCACGACTTCGAAGTGATTCACGCGCTGCTCAATCGTCTCGCCGCAGCCGAACATCATGGTGGCCGTCGTCCTCATACCGAGGGAATGCGCCGTGCGATGAACGTCGATCCATTCCTGGCTGTTGCATTTCAGACGGCTGATGCGATGGCGCACGGCATCGTCGAGAATCTCTGCGCCTCCGCCCGGGATCGAGTCGAGCCCGGCATCGCGGAGTCGCGCGATCGTATCGCGCAGCGATAGTCCGCTGATTTCGGCGATGTTGGTGATCTCCGGCGCCGAGAAGCAGTGGGTGTGGATCGCGAACCGCTGCTTGATCGAACGCAGCAGGTCTTCGTACCACTCGATCTTCAGATCCGGATGCAAGCCGCCCTGCATCAGGATGCCCGTGCCGCCCAGGCCGATGGTCTCCTGGATTTTGTCGAAGATCATTTCCTTCGGCAGGATGTAGCCTTCGGCATGCCCCCTCGGCCGGTAGAACGCGCAGAAACTGCAGTACACGGTGCAGAAATTCGTGTAGTTGATGTTGCGGTCGATGATGTAGCTGACGACGCCTTCGGGGTGAAACTTGCGCCGGACCGCGTCGGCCGCCATGCCGATTCCGATGAGGTCGCTCGAGCCGAACAGGTCGATCGCTTCGTTTGGAGAAATCATGCGGGGATCGAATTCAGTGTAGCAGCAATCATCGGCGAAACGCGGCGGACAGCTTCGCGTACGCGTCTTCCAGGCTCTCCGGCAGCACACGCGTCTCGCCTACCGTCGTCATGAAGTTTGCGTCCCCGATCCATCGCGGCACCACGTGCATATGAATATGCCCCGCGACGCCCGCGCCCGCGCAATGGCCCAGATTCATCCCGATGTTCATTCCCTCCGGCTTGTAGATTTCGCGCAGATACTGCTCGGCCGACCGCGTCAGGCGCATCATTTCCTCGATCGTCCCATCCGCCGCCTCACCGAGCGTGGCGACATGTTCGTACGGAGCGATCATGAGGTGCCCGGAGGTGTACGGATACAGATTGAGGATGACGAAATTCCGCCCGGCGCGATGCACCACAAGATTCTCCGCATCGCGCGCCACACTCGCCTTGCTGCAAAAAATGCACTCAGCCGATGGACCGGCCTTACTCACGTAGCGATAGCGCCACGGGCTCCAAAGATGCTCCATCGGCGCTACGGCAGGCTTCCGGTCTGGACCGGCTCCTGAGTGGTCGTGGAGTTATTGACCAGATCCTTGAGCTCCTTGCTGGGCTTGAAGTACGGAATTTTCTTCGAGGGCACTTCCACTCGCTCGCCGGTCTTCGGATTGCGCCCGACGCGTGGCTGCCGCTCGCGAGTACGGAAGCTGCCGAATCCGCGGATCTCAATTTTCTCGCCGGAGTGCAGCGCGCGCACTACGCTGGCGAAAATGGCCTCCACGATAATTTCGGCCTCCTTTCGCGTCATTTCCACGACGCGCGAGACTTCTTCGATCAGATCCGCTTTCGTCATCGTCACCGTTGTTTCTCCCGTATCGTGAAGATTTACTCCGGTTCGTCCGTCCGGTCCTTCAGGCTCATGACTTCTTCGATGGTGGTGGTAGCCGCTGCGGCCTGCCGCTGATAATCTTCGAGGCGCGTTCGCTCCTCGTCATCGGCAAGCGCCCGCAGACTCAAGCCGATTTTCTTCTCGGCCTCGATCATCTTGATAATCTTGAAATCGTATTCTATGCCGGGCGCCAGCGGCTGCTCCTCCACCTTGCGCGGCGAGTAGCCGGGGACTTCCGAATTGTGGCAGAGACCCTCGACGCCCTCGGCCAGTTCGACAAACGCGCCGAAGTTCGCAAGCCGGCACACCCGGCCGAGCACCACATCGCCCACCTGGTGCGCCTGGAAAAATGTCTCCCAGGCATCCGGCTGGAGCTGTTTGATTCCGAGCGAAAGGCGCTTGGCCTTGGCGTCGATCGCCAGGATGACGGCCTGCACCATCTGACCTTTTCGGAGCAGCTCCGACGGATGCTTGATGCGCTTGGTCCACGACATGTCGGAGACGTGCACCAGACCGTCGATTCCTTCTTCGATCTCGACGAATGCCCCGAAGTCGGTCATGTTCCGAACGCGGCCTTCGACCACCGACCCGACGCTGTAGCGCTCCTCGATCGTCGTCCAGGGATTCGGCTCGAGCTGCTTGAGACCCAGCGAAATCCGGCGCTCCCGCGCGTGCAGGTCGAGGATCACGACTTCCACCTGGTCGCCGACTTTGACTACTTTTGATGGATGCTTCATGCGCCGCGACCACGTCATCTCCGAAATGTGGACGAGGCCCTCGACACCCGGCTCGAGCTCGACGAACGCGCCGTAGTCGGTAACGTTGACCACCTTGCCGAGGACCTTCGTGTTCGGCACATAACGCTGCCGCACGCTGACCCAGGGATCCGGCTCGAGCTGCTTGAGGCCCAGCGAGACGCGTTCGCGCTCCTTGTCGAACTTGAGCACCTTAACGGTGATCTCCTCGCCAACGTGCACCACCTCCGACGGATGGTTCACCTTCGAGTACGACATGTCGGTGATGTGCAGAAGCCCATCGATGCCGCCGAGGTCGACGAACGCGCCGTAGTCGGTGAGATTCTTGACGGAGCCCGTGAGCACCGCGTCCTCGGCGATCAATTGGAGCGTCGAGTTTTTTCGCTCTTCGTTTTCCTGCTCAACCACTGACTTGCGCGACACCACCACGTTGCCCCGGCGGCGATTGAGCTTGATGATCCGAACCGGAATGTCCTGGCCCACGAAGCCGTCGAGATTGTGAACGGCGCGCGAGTCAACCTGCGAGCCGGGCATGAAGCTCTTGACTCCCACATCGACGGAGAGTCCGCCTTTCACGCGGCCGAGCACGCGCCCTGAGATAGTGAGTTGCTCGGAGAAGGCGCGCTCCAGGTGTTCCCAAATCCGGATGCGAAACGCTTTTTCGTAGGAGAGGAGCGGGTAGCCGTCCTTGCGCTCGCCGTGTTCGATCATGACATCGATCACGTCACCGCGCTGTACGGTCACGGTCCCGTCGGGACCAGTGAATTGTTCGATCGGCACCAGTCCTTCCGACTTGGAGCCGAAGTCGACCAGAACTTCTTTGGTGGTTACCTTGACGATTGTGCCCTGGAGGATTTCACCCTCCGCGGGCGGAGCGAAGTGGCTATAATCCTCGAGCAGGTGCTCGTAGTCTTCTTCACTTGCCAGAGCCGCTTGCTCGGGTTTCTGGTTGATGGCCATCGTTGACCCCGGCCTCCTGCCTTTCCGTCTCGGGGATAAGGCGCCACGATCTCCGGGAGCAGCTCAACGGCGGGTGTGCGTAGTCCAGCCTCGTCATTAAACCACTGGGAGATCAGTACATAACAAAGATAACGAACGGTCCAGGCGGATGTCAATCGGTCTTACAGAGTGAGAGAGCGGCGGTGGTATCGGGTTATCCCGTATAGCTGGTGTTGCCGATTAATTTGGCCTATTGAGTTCATTATTTCTCAGGCTCCGGCGAAGAACGTATAGATATGAAGAGCGATTTAGCTCAGGTTGCGTTCCGCCCACTCGAGCATTTCGACTTGTGCGCGCGCATTGCCCAGCGCGCACTCGAGGTTGACGTAACGCACGCCGCGAAGCGCAGCAAGGCGGGAAAGTGAGCCGTCGTCCTCCGTTGGAGCGGTATTCTGGAGAACCACATTGTAGGACGAGCTTTGGAGCTTCTCAAAATCGGCCGGCTGTGTACAGAGGAAGAACTCGTGCGGCTGGCCGGCACGAGGCAGCGAGACCTTATCGCTGATCGAAACCTCATCGCGAACCGAATACCCTTCCGAATTGTTGTGGACGGCGAAGAGCAAACCACCGCGCGGAGGTAAGAGCGTCCGGACGAGGCGGTCGCGTCCCCGGTCGAGACGATCGAGGGCGGCGCGCAACTCCTCCTCCGGCATTTCCGGATTGAGGCGGCGCAGGTTCTTCGCGGCGCCCTCGCGTGAAAACATGCGGTTGGGATCAAGGACCTTGGAACCGCAGGGGACGTTGCGGACCGTTCCCTCGATCATGAATCCAGTGCCGCGGAAACGGCGAAGATGGGCGGTGAGGACTTCGCGCGCGGTCGATTCGTTGCCGTGGATGTGAATGTAGCGGCGGTTCGAACTTCCGTTGCGGACGATTCGGAAGCGGGCGCCTTCGAGCGCCGCGTGCTTGGGACGAAAGAAGGGGAACCAGCCGAAACCGCCCAGGACGAAACGGCGTCGGGTGATGTCTAAGGTGATATCGTAAGGACGATGCAAAAATACAGGATAGCCGTTTGCGCGGCGCTGCTGTGGTGCGCGCGCGCGGCGGGCCAACAACCAGCGGCCCAAACACTATCGACGCGGGAGCTGAACGACATCAATTGGATGGAATTCCGCGAATGGGTGCCGTCGCGAATCCAGACGGTGCTGCTGCCCACGGGAACGATTGAAGCGCACGGGGTGGCCAACAACGGCGCGGACAACACGGCGCCGGTCGCGATCGCACGGCGGATGGCCCCGAAGGTGAACGCGCTGGTGGCGCCGGTGGTGCCGTACGGCGTGACCGGGAGCCTGGATGGTTTTGCGGGAACGTTTTCCGTCAGCGAGAACGCGTTCCGCGCGTACATCGCGGACATTCTCGACGGCCTCGCACGGACCGGTTTTCGCAACATCATCGTCATCAACGGGCACGGCGGGCCACAGACGGCCATCCTGAACGAGCTCGCCGAGAAGACCGGACGCGCGCGCGGCGTGCGGACGCTTGTCACGAATTGGTGGGCATACTGCTCGGACGTGACGCTGAAGATATTCGGAGAAGACGGCGGACACGCCGGATGGAACGAGACCGCGTTCATCCAGGCCATCGACCGCAAGCTGGTTCATCCCGAGCGCTACAGCGACAAGCTGGCGACTCCGCGGCCCGCCGGCGGGTCATGGTCCGCCTATCCCTTTCCGTCGTCGATCGTCCTTTATCAGCCAGGACAGGGTTACGTGCGGTTCGATCAGGCGAAAGCGGAAGCGTATTTCGAAGCCGTGGTGCAGAAGATGACGTCGCTGGTTGAGGAGACGGTCGCAAAATGGGATCAAGCCGGGCTGCTGGCCAGGTGAAGCCGGCGGGCGTGTACGTTGCCGCGGTGACGCCTCATCGCAAGGAAGGACACGAGGTCGACCTGGGAGCCGCTCTCGAACTCATCGACTACCTGTGCGGAGCGGGTGTGCAGGGGATCGCGATGCTCGGCTCGACGGGAGAGTTTCTGCATCTGACATCCGACGACCGGGCGCGGCTGCTCGATTTCGCCGTGAAGCGAAGTCGAGTGCCGATTGTTGCGGGAGTGGCGCATTCTACGCTCGACGGAACCGTGGCGTTGGCGCTGAAAGCCGCGGAAGCGGGCGCATCGGCAGTACTGGTGATGCCGCCCTACTTTTTCCGCTACAAGCCTCCGGAGGTTCGCGAATATTATCTGCGGCTCGCGGAGCGATTGGCGAGCACCGTGCCGATCCTACTGTACAACATCCCGTTTTTTACGACGGCGATCGCTCCGGACATTGCCTGCGAACTCCTGGCGACAGGGCAGTTCGCGGGTATCAAAGATTCGAGCGGCGACTACGAATACTACGCCGCGCTGAAGAACCAGGCGGATTCGCGGGGATGGACGCTGCTGGTGGGCAATGACATTGTGTTTACGCGATGCCGGCGCGATGGCGCCGATGGCGTGGTGTCGGGCGTAGCGTGCGCGGTGCCGGAGCTGATGCTGGCTCTGGATGAGGCGATCGGAATGCAGTTGGACGAAAAGGTGAACCGCCTCGAGGCGCGTCTAATGGAGTTCATCGGGTGGCTCGACCGGTTCCCCGCCCCGGTCGGCGTTAAGGAGGCGACGGCGGCGCGAGGGCTGAAGGTAGGACCGCCTGCGGTTCCGCTCGCGCCGGACACCGCCCGCGACCTGGAACGGTTTCGAGCGTGGTTCAAGGAGTGGCTGCCGATGGTCCAATCGGAGGCGGCGGACCGCTAAAAAGGTATGGCGAGGCCGAGGGCCGGCTGGGGCGCGATTGCTTGTGCGGGTTCCTACCTGATCGCACAGTCGTACGTGCCGGGGCCGCAGGTGCTGACGTTTCTGTCGGATGTCGATGACACCGACCAACCCTACGCCCTCTATTTGCCTCCGCGGATGGAGCCCGGCAAAAAGTATCCACTCGTGGTGAGTCTGCACGGCGAATGGTCGAACCACCGGCTCGATTTGCGGCGCGTGTTCGGCAAGGGCAATCGTGCAGGCGAGTCCGATCTGCAGGCGTCGCGCTTCTTTCCGCGCTTGCCCGACGTCGACTACATTGTGGCTTCGCCGTTCGCGCGCGGAACGCTCGGCTATCGCGGCATTGCGGAGCGGGAGGTGTACGCGGTGACAGCCGACGTGAAGCGCCGCTTTCCAGTCGACGAAAACCGGGTCTATCTGGCCGGCGCCTCGATCGGCGGCGCGGGAGCTTTGCGATTGGGGCTGACGCGCCCGGATCAATGGGCGGCGGTGGTTGCGGTGTGCCCGGCTCCATCCGAGGACCTGGAGGCCCTGGCTCCGAATGCATTGCATCTGCCGGTGCACCTGTTTCATGGAGATGCCGATATCGCCGCGCCAGTGGCGTTGTCGCGGCGTTGGCATTCGCGACTGCTGAAGCTGGGCTCCCACGTCGAATATCGGGAATACCCCGGGATCAAACATAACGCGTGGGACACGGCATTTCACGACGCCGCCATTTTCCGGTGGCTCGATAAGTTCCGGCGTCCGCAATTTCCAGATCGCGTGCGCTTTGTGACGGAGGCGTACAAGTATTGGGGCGCGTACTGGGTGGAAATGGACAGGTTCACGCCCGGAACGGCGGCGTTGATTGACGCAGCGTTCACTGGCGCCAACCGGCTGGAGATCGCGACGCAGAATCTGGATAGTTTCACGCTGCGACTGGCGGGGCATCCGAAGTTCAGTGATCGTGCAGCGGTCGTGGTCAGCGTCGACGGCGCCGTTCTGCGGCAGAAGGGACCGCAGATTTCTTTCACGCGTGACGGGAGCGGATGGCGCGTGGCCGAGCGGCCGGTGAAGGGAGGCAAGCGACTCGGCGCGGAAGGTCCGATTCCCGAGGCGATTGCGGGCCGGCATCTTTACGTATACGGCGACGGCCTGGCGGAGGAGGCGGCGCGCGCGGCGCAGTGGTCGATCCCGAGCTTCCGATTGCCGGTTTCATTTCGCGCAGTTTCGCATCGAGAGGTAACGGAGACGGAAATTCAAGAGGCGAACCTGATTCTGTTCGGCACGCGGCAGAACAACACACTGGTCGATCGGTTTGCGGACCGGCTGCCGCTCGAGCTCAACGCGAGCGCCGCGGACTATGG
>JBOGMR010000526.1:0-11558 GCA_050746825.1 Bryobacteraceae bacterium
GACCGGACCTGACGGCTCCGGATCATCTTTGATCTTTTGCTGTACCACGGCTGCGGAAGGCATGCGTTTTAGTCTCCATAGTCATCTTACTATGGTTGTTTGAGGGAGTCAATAGGAAAGCGCCGGCGCTGCCGGGAATGGTTTAGCGGCCCTCGCGAGCCAGTCGAACGCGGGCAGCGTCCAGTTTCCTGGTTACTTTCTGAACCTCGGCCGGATCGTGGTCGGACTTAGAGGATGTTTCCCATTCCCGCAGAGACTTCTGCCAATGCGTGATGGCTTCCTTGATGCGGCCTTGCTTGAAGTACACATCGCCGAGGTGCTCGTGCACGGTCGGGTCATTTCCGGTGCGCTCGAGGGAGCGCCGAAGGTAGTTCTCGGCCTCCCCCAGCTTGTTGAGGCGGTAGTACACCCAGCCGAGACTGTCGAGATACGCGCCGTTATCGGGATCAAGGGCAAGCGCCTTCTGAATGAGGCCGAGCGCCTCGTCCAGGCGCACACTCCGATCGGCAAGCATGTATCCGAGGTAGTTGAGCGCGCCGGCGTTCTGCGGATTGCCCTGCAGGACCTTGCGGAATTCGGCTTCGGCGGCGTCGAACTTCTTCATCTTCTCGAACATCGCGCCGCGCATGAAGGAGATCCCCTCGACCTCCTGCTTGGACTCGGAGAGCTTCTCGGCGGCTTCGAGCGATCGCTGCATCTCCGCGAAGTTCTTGCCCTTCTCGTAAATCTGGGCCAGCGCGAGATGGATTTCGCGGTCCTTGTCGCCGCCGAGCATCTGGCGGACCTCAAGGGCCGCGGTCTCCCACTTCCCCAGATCGGCCATGAGCGAGGCGTGCGTCAGCTTCACCACCCGGTCTTCGGGAAAGCGCTGGCGTGCGGCCTGGGCTTCCTGCTCGGCTCGCACAAAATCCTTGGCGCCGCGGTAGGTATCGACGATCTGAGCCGAAACGCGCGGAGCGGCCTCGGGCGCAAGCTCCGCAATCTCTCGCAGCGCCTCGACCGCTCTGGCGGGCTGTTGCGCAGTTCGATGCAACGTGGCCAGCCGCTCGAGCAGCATGGCACGGTTCGCTTTCTCCTGGTTGTTGTAGCTCTTCTTTGCGGTCTCGGTGAGCATGCCGCGAAGCAGCTTGACGGCTTCGTCGAACTTGGCTTCGGCTTCGAACAGGTTCACCTCGTCATAGCGCACTTCGAGACTGTTGGCGTCGATCTCCTTGGCTTTGGCAAGCGCCTCGCGCGCCTTTGTGAAGTTCCGCTTCTGGCGGTAAATCTCCGAAATCCGCAGGAACGTGGTGGGATCTTTGGTTTCGTCCTCCGCCAGTTCCTGGTAGGTCTTCAATGCTTCGTCGAGTTGATCGGCGTACAACAGATCCTGGGCGAGAGCCCGCTTAAGCTGCGGGTTGTTCTTATTCATCGCGACGGCGCGCTTGAGAACTTCGGCGGCATTCGCAAAGTCGCGCATCTGCTCGTACGCGTTGGCAAGTTGCGACAGATTCCGGAGGCTCGGGGATTTATCGGCCACGCGCCGCAGCATTTCCACCATGTTCTGGGTGTCGCCAACATCGGAATAGACGAACGCCAGGCCCGTAAGCGCATCCTCGTTATTCGGCTCCAGGTCAAGGGCTTTCTGAAAAGCTTTCTGCGCATCCACTGAGCTTTTGGAGACGCGATAGAGCCGTCCTAATGTCACCCAGCTCTCAGGGTCCTTCGGCTCCTTGGACGTGATGTGGGTGTATTGCTCGATCGCCTTGCGCAGCATCTCCTCATTGATCCGGTTTTGCGGCGGGTCGCCACCGATGGACCGCGTGTACAGGCGGCCCAGAAGATGACGAGCCTGGAGATTGTCCGGGTTCTGGCGAAGCGCATCCTCAGCCTCGCGCACCGCGGTGCCGAGCTGGTTGGACTGAACGTAAAGGTCGGTCAGCTCCTCGAGCAGGAAGCTCGTGGACGGATCGAGCTTCATGGCTTGCTTGTAGAAATCGATGGCCTTCGAGAGGTAGTCCGCGCGATTGTTGTAGGCGGCCGCGAGTTCGGCGTACAAGTGCCCCATGGCGAAGTTGTAATAAGCCGACGCCTTGTCTGTGGTAGCAGCCAGCTGCGCCGGCTGCGGCGTCGCTGTCGCCACGGCGAGCAGGAGTAAGGTGATGAGACAAATACTTCGTTTGGTTCGCATCGAGATTTTCGTCGCGCTCGCCCGCCAGAGTTGCCGGCCCGCTGGCTGGAGCCTCCCAATTCCAGTATAACCCGGACTGCCGGAATCCCGGTCTGTGACCTGGCTTATACGGGTGACGGAGTCTGCGGCCAAGCCTACTGGCGCAGGAACCTTCATCACATCCTTGCTGATCGGCGAGATTGGCCGCTACATTTACCGCGCCCACATCGCGGGCGGCTTCTACACCAACTTCGCCGATGCTTCGGCCCGCCTCAACATCGCGGGCGATCTGGTGTATCGCTATGGCCGGCGCATCGGCGACGAAAACTCCAGGGGATTGGAGCGTCGGCCGCGGTGAGAATCCGGCGCGCTTCGGCCGCGCCGGGAGTATCGGCCCCTCGTGCGCGACGTCTGGCTTCCCGGAGTGCAGGTGATGGCGGCGCGGCTGCGCGAGGGTTTCGACAAAGGCTTGTACCTTGCCGCGCAGGGCGTGCACAACGCGGAAAGCCACAACCACAACGACGCCGGCAATTTTCTGGTGTACGGCAACGGGCTTCCGGTCATGGTTGACGCCGGCGTCGAAACTTACTACGACATCTGGACGATGCAGCCGGCGGGTCGCGAATTCGAGGCCTCCGGCGTGAGCCGCCGGAGTGACGATCGCGCCGCCGGTGAAGCTCACAAACGACGCAGGGCTGTGGAAGCCCGCGATCGACGAAATCAAAATCGACGACGGCCGCTTGCGCAGCGTCTGGGGCGATCGCCTCTGGCGCATCCACCTGGTTGCTCAAGCGCCACCGGTGCGTGGCCAGAGCCGGCTCGGCTTAGAAATGTAGCCATCACCTCTGTGGCGCCGATACACGCATCGCACGGATCTCGGGCGCCGTCACAACCCGCACTCCCCGGCTCGGATTCTCGACCGCGGCCACGAGTGTCCGCGTCATCTGCGCAATCGTGACAAGACCCAGGCGCAGCGCCGACTCCCGCGTCGACGGAATCCACTCCATCAGCTTGTAAACCGGTACCAGCGCGAGCGGCCACCAATGTCCCGGCCCCAGCACGTACCACGGACGCACGAAGGCCGCATTGAATCCCGCCGCTCGCACCAGCGACTCCGCTTCCCTGCGCACCTCGATGTACGGCTGCATGATCGGCGCCGGTTGCGCCACGCTCAGGTACACGAAATTCGCGACAGCCGCGAACTGCGCCGCGCGCACCGCTGCCTGAATCGAAGCCAGGTCGATCGATCGGAATTGGGCCGCCTTCGCTGGCCGCGGATGCGCCACGCCCACCAGGTGCACGAATGTGTCCGCCGGCGCCACCTGGTCGCGGTAGCTCGCTTCGCCGAGCGCGTTACCCTCGACCGGGACGGCCCCGCGCTCGATCAGCTCCGCAACCAGCCTCCGGCCCATGTAGCCGGTTCCTCCCGTTACGAAGACGTCGCGCATAGCTCCCGGCGAGTGTTTCGTCGTGCCATCACCAGGAATACGAAAGAAACGAACAATCCGATTGACGCGCCGAGCCCCAACGTCTCCGGCCGCAACCCGGGCACGGCCACGAAGACGATCGCGTTGATCACCACTGGAATCGCCGACGCCGTCACCGGCAGCCATGGACGCTCCAGCGCGAACAGCGAGCGCGAGGTCATCTCGAGCAGACTCCACCCGATCAGGCTCGGCACAAATCCCAGGAACACCGCGGAGACCAATTTCGTCGATTCCGCCGTGAAGCTGCCGCGCTCGAACAGCAGAGCGATCACCGGCTCGCGCACTGCGATGCCGATCGCACAGGCGGCCACCGCTGCCGCGCCCGCCAGCGCAGTGGTCCTGACGATGATCCGGAACGCCTCGCGTAATCGCGCCAGGCTGCGCAGACGCGCGATTTCGGGCAGCAGCGAATTCGACATCGGGCTCACCAGAAACGCCAGCGGCACGCCGACGCAGCGCATGCTGTACTCGAACGCCGCGGCCGTACCCGGTCCCAGATGGGTCGCGTAGGCGCGCGTTAACGTCAGATTCAGTGCGATGAAGGCCGAATACACCAGGATCGACACTGGCTTTGAAACCAGTTCCTGCCAATGGATCTGCGACTGCGGAAGCGCTTCCGTGGTCAGACCCGACCGGGCCGCGAATCTGACCACAGCAAACTGCGCCCACGCACCCGCCGTGTACCCGATCGCGAAACCGTAGATGCCCAGGACAGGCCACAGTGCAAGCGCGCCGGCGATCGTGAACACGTTCAGTGTCGCCTGGTAGAACGCCGAAGGAGCGAACCGCCGATCGGTGTAAAGCAGCGCCGAGTGGATTGCGCCCACGCCGGCGGCGGCCGATGACAGCGACGCGATGCGGAGAATCGTGACCGCCGAATCCACGTAGGCGGGGTCGAGCCCCGGCGCCAGCAGTCGTACCACCTGCGGCGCGGCGACGAGGACCACCGCCGTCACGACCAGAAAGAACCGCAGGAATACCTGGTTCAGTTTGAGGAAAAGCGCCGTTCGCTCCGCCCCGCTCCGTTCCGTGAGCATCGGCACAAAAGCGAACACCATCGTGCTCGTCAACACCTGATTGAGTGTGTCGAGCGGGCCGATCGCCACCGCCAGGGCATCCGCGGCGCTGTGCGTCCCCAACAGATACGCCGTCAGCGCGACGCGCAGAAATCCAAGTACGTTGCCGGTAAGGATCCCCGCAACAATGATCAGGCCGCCGCGCACCAGCGGACTGTCGACCGCGCGGGCGACCGACTCCAGCCCCGCGCGGCCTTCCAGCGAATAATCAGGCTCCGGCCGCAGATTGAGCCGCAGCTTTCGCCGCAGAGAGTGCGGCATCGTAGTTCGGATGTTCAGCGACCTCCTTGACGTATTCCACGTGACGGATTGAGTTGTGCTTGTCGAGCACAAAAATCGCGCGGCTCAGGATGCGCAGCTCCTTGATGAGCGTCCCGTACGCCTGACCGAATGACCCTTCCCGGTGATCGGAAAGCATCTTGATCCGGTCCACTCCGAATGCGCCGCACCACCGCTTCTGAGCGAAAGGCAGATCCATGCTGATTGTGAGAATCTCGACGTCAGGCAGCTTGGCAGCCTCCTCGTTGAACCGCTTGGTCTGCATGTCGCACACCGGCGTGTCCAGAGAAGGAACCACGCTGATAATTCTCACGCTATTGCCGGTTTTGGCCAGGTTGACCGCGGACAGGCTCGAATCGATCACTTGAAAATCCGGGGCTTTGTCACCGCTCTTCAGCTCGGGTCCAATCAGGGTCAGGGGGTTGCCCTTCATTGTCGTCGCGCCAGCTCGTTCCATGTTGCCTCCAAGAAATCGAAAAATACCGCTTGCTTACGCGCGCGGCTCAGTACGTTTTTACCGCTTGCTTACGCGCGCGGCTCAGTACGTTTCACCGCTTGCTCCCGCGCGGCCGGACACACAGAACCGCGGCGTGACCAAGCGGGGTAAACCGCTATTGTAACAACTCCGCGAATTTCGCCGCGTCCGCTGTGGGCAGTTTGCAGGCGTAGTCCTCGCATACATACGCAGTGGGCTTCCCGCGCAGCTCCGTCATGTTCGTGAGCACGGGCAAAAACTTCGACAGCGTACTGCGGGCGGTGTCGCTGTCGAGCATCAGCACGATACGGTTCGGCAGAAACCTGGCGTGCAATTCGCTCAGCAAACGCCGCATGTCAGGCGACGAGCGGTCGCCCGCGAGCACAATCTGCTTCGGCTTCGACAAGCTGAATTCATACGCCGCCAGCAACAGCGGAACTCCGACAGGCGCCGCCGCGAGCGCGCCGGAAAACGACCGCAGCAGCTTTTCCGCGCCCGTCCGGAAATCTTCGCGGTTTGTCATTTGCGCCAGGCGCAGGAGGTTTGACGCAGCCACCGAATTGCCCGAGGGTTCCGCGCCATCGTAGTCGTCCTTGACGCGCATCACCAGCGAAGCGTCGCCCTCCCTGGTACTGAAGAAGCCGCCGTTCTTCTTGTCCTCGAACAGCGCCATCTGTTTCTCGGTGAGCCTGATGGCCTGAGCCAGGTAGCGCAGATCGAAATCGGTCTCATAGAGATCGAGCAGCGCTTGCACGAAGAACGCATAGTCATCGAGGAACCCCGGGATCGCCGCATCACCGTCCCGATAGCGGCGCAGCAGTTCTCCGGACTTCGCATCCACCATCCGGCTCAGTACGAAGTCCGCCGCACGGCGGGCGGCGCCGGCGTATCGCCGCTCTCCCAAAGCAGCGCCGCCTTTCGCGAGCGCCGAAATCATCAGCCCGTTCCACGCGGTCAACACTTTGTCGTCCAGATGCGGCCGCACGCGCTTCGACCGCTCGGCCAGCAGCTTCGCCTTCGACGACTCGATCGACGCGCTCACTTCCTCCACCGGCTTGTCGAAGTGCGCCGCCGTCTCTTCGATGGTGTGAGCTTCGTACAAAATGTTTTTGCCGGTGAACTCCTTATGCGGATCCTCGCGGACGTTGCCGTCTTTCTCGACGCCGAAGTAATGGGCGGCGTAACGCGCCGCCGGCTGTCCCAGCAGCTTCTCGATCTCCGCCTCGGTCCAGATGTAGAACGCGCCCTCGCCCTTCTCCTTCGGATTCGCCGGGTCGATTACGCTGTCGGCGTCTTCGGCCGAGTAGAACCCGCCGCCCGCTTCCGTCATGTCTCGCAGGACGTACTCGAAGATCTTGCGCGCGGCGCCGGAGTGAAAACGGTCGCCGGTAATCTGAAAGGCTTCAATGTACGCCACGGCCAACTGCGCCTGGTCGTACAGCATCTTTTCGAAGTGCGGTACGAACCAGCGGTCGTCCACCGAGTAGCGATGGAAGCCGCCGCCAAGCTGATCGTGCATACCGCCCTTCGCCATCGCCTTGAGCGTCGCGACCACCATGTCGACCGCCTCGCGGTTCTTGGTTCGCGCGTGGTAGCGCAGCAGGAAGTTGTGCACCACGGGCCGCGGGAATTTTGGGGCGCCGCCGAAACCGCCGCGGCGAGTATCGAAGCTGCGCCGAAAAACGAAAAAGGCGCTGTCGAGGATGTCTTTGTTGAGCACCGCGCCAGCCGGTCCACCGCCCTCGGCATGCTTCTTCAATTGTTCGATGGCGCTGTGACTCGATTCCGCGATGCTCTTCTGGTCCTGCCGCCACGCTTCCGCGATGCGCTTCAGCACCGCACCGAAGCCGGGGCGCCCGTAGCGATCGTCGGGTGGAAAGTACGTTCCACCGACGAACGGTTTCAAATCCGGCGTCAACCACACCGACATCGGCCAACCGCCGCCCCCCGTCGTCGCCTGTACGTATGTCATGTAGATGCGATCGACGTCGGGCCGTTCGTCCCGGTCCACCTTGATCGAGACAACATCCTTGTTCAGGATTGCGGCGATCTCCTCGTTTTCGAAAGACTCCCGTTCCATGACGTGGCACCAGTGGCAGGTCGAATAGCCAACCGACAAAAAGATCGGCTTATTCTCTTTTTTGGCTTTCTCGAACGCCGCTGATCCCCAGGGATACCAGTCGACTGGATTGTGCGCGTGCTGCAGAAGATACGGACTTTTCTCTCGAGCCAGCGAATTGGTATGCATGGGTTTTCCTTTGACAGGCGCAGGCGGTTGCGCGTGCATCGCGAGGGGAATCGCAACCAGCGGGAGCCAGCAATGGAGCAGACCGTTTCGTCTGCCTTCTTTCGGCATTACGATCCGGCCCCGCCGGCTGCCGCCAGCGGCAGATAGTGGCCTTCGCGCAAGCGCCGCAGAATCTGTTGGAGCGGCTCCCGGGCAGACTGCGACACCGGCGCCGACGGGCGGCGGCACAGCCCTGCCGGCAGACCGGCCACTCGCATCGCTTCCTTCAGCACCGGCACGCCGCGTCCAATCACCTGAACCAGCGCTTCCACCAACTCCTGCAAGCGTTCTGCATCTTTGGCTCGCCCGCCGCGGAACGCCCGGAACAGCTCCACCACCAGGCGAGGCGCGACATTCCCGGCTGCGCTAACCAGTCCCAGACATCCCACTTCGAGCGACGCCAGCGCGCGGCTTTCGTTGGCGGAGAACACCGCAAAACTTCGTGTTGCCGCTTTCGGTCCCGCAGCGGTCGTCAACCAGCTACGTGTTCGATCCAACACCGGGCTGCCTTCACATACGCCCGCAAAATTCTCGCAGATTTCCGAGATTCGCTTACCATGTTCGGGCGAGAGCGCCGCGCCATTGCCCCGCGCGTTGTAGCCCATCACCGGTAGCCGTACCGCCTGGCACACGTCGACAAAATGGTCGATCATTTCGTCCGCGCTGAGCACGGGAAAGCCGGGCGGGACCACGATGGCGGCGTCCACGCCCTCCCCTTCCGCCCGCTGCGCCAGACGAATCGCTTCGCGCGTGCTGGCTGCGCCGATGTTGCCATACAGGCACGCGCGACTTCCCAGCGTCTGACGACAGAAGCGCAACGCGACCATCCGCTCCTCTTCGGAAAGAGCGTGCGGCTCCCCTTCCGGCCCGAGCGCAAAGACGCCCTCAACTCCTACCTCGGCCAGCGTCTCGAGAATTTTTTGCCAGGCCGTGAAGTCGATCAGCTCGTCCGCCTTAAACGGCGTCACGACCGAAACCACCACTCCTCCGAATGCCCTCACTGCCACGTCATTATTCTACCGCGCTAGTAGGATAGATCCCCGGCGCCGGCGCCAATGCTTTGCCCGCAGTGCCCCGCCCGTTTGCTGCGGCGCCGGCGTCATCGGCCGGCGCACGATCGATCTGCGCGTCCGGAGCCAGAGGGATTCATCATATCGATACCGTCGCTGTGCCGGAGTCAAACGCTATAATGAAAACATAATCGCAGCCTTTTGCTCCCATGGATTTAGAGAACTTAGATCTTAAGCGTACGGTTAATCTGCCGCGCACGGACTTCTCGATGCAGGCCAACCTCCCGCAGACCGAGCCTCTATTGCTCGCGAAGTGGGAAAAGGAAGACCTCTACGGGCAGATTCGCAAGGCGCGCGCAGGCAAACCGGCGTACATCCTGCACGACGGGCCGCCTTACGCAAACGGCAACATCCACCTGGGACACGCCTTCAACAAGCTGCTCAAAGACTACATCGTCAAGTCGAAGACGATGGCGGGTTTCGACTCGCCCTACGTGCCTGGCTGGGATTGTCACGGGCTGCCGATCGAGATCAAGGTCGACGGCGAGCTCGGCTCGAAGAAAGCCAAAATGACCGCGGCCGAGATTCGCGCCGCTTGCCGCAAGTACGCCGCTAAGTATGTCGAGCTGCAGAAGCGCGACTTCATCCGCCTGGGAGTGTTCGGCCGGTGGGACGATCCGTACGTGACGATGAGCGCACAGTATGAGTCGGTCATCGCCGGCGCGTTCGTTGATTTCCTCGATCAGGGCTACGTCTACAAAGGTCTCAAGCCGGTCCATTGGTGTCTGAACGATCGAACCGCACTCGCCGAGGCCGAGGTCGAGTACGAGAATCACACCAGCCCGTCGATCTGGGTGCGTTTTCGCATGACCAGCGATCCGGCGCGCATTGACGACTCGCTCGCCGGGCGCGAAGTGTACGGCCTCGTCTGGACGACCACGCCGTGGACGATTCCGGCGAACATGGCGATCGCCTATCACCCGAAGTTCGAGTACGCCGCTGTCGACGCCGGGGGCGCAGTCTACATTGTGGCCGCGGACCTGCTCAACGCCACCGGCGCGGCGTGCAAATGGCAGGCGCCGCAAGTCGTCGCGCGCTTTCACGGCTCGGCTCTCGAGGGCGCCGTCTTCCGTCATCCGTTCATCGAGCGCGACTCGTTCGGGATTCTCGCCGATCACGTCACGCTCGAGCAAGGTACAGGCGCCGTGCACACCGCGCCCGGTCACGGTCACGAAGACTACGTCGTCGCGCGCCAATACAATATCGAGACGTACTGCCCGGTCGATGCCGCCGGCCGCTTCTATCACGCAACCGGCGCGGCGGGAACCCTGCCCGGCGAGCTGATCGGAAAGACCGTTTGGGAAGCGAATCCCGTTGTGGTCGAAATCCTACGCTCCGCCGGCGCGCTGCTGGGGCTGGAAAAGGTCGAGCACAGCTATCCGCACTGCTGGCGCTGTCATAAGCCGACCATCTTCCGGGCCACCGAGCAGTGGTTCATCGGCATGGAGCGCAACGATCTGCGACAACGCTCGCTCGACGCGATCCGGAAGGTGCGCTGGATGCCGGCCTGGGGCGAGGAACGCATCTACAACATGATCGCGACACGCCCCGACTGGTGCATCTCGCGCCAGCGCGTCTGGGGCGTGCCGATCATCGTCTTCTATTGCGCGGCATGCCGCGAGCCGCTTACTGACCGCCGCGTTCTCGATTCGGTGGTGCAGCTTTTTGCTGAACACACAGCCGACGTCTGGCACGAACGCCCGGCCTCGGCGCTGGTGCCTAAAGGTACGCCGTGCCCAAAATGCGGGGCAACGGAGTTCACCAAGGAATCCGACATCCTCGACGTGTGGTTCGACTCCGGATCGAGCCACCTCGCCGTGCTCACACCCGAAAACGGCCTGCCATGGCCGTCGGATTTGTATCTCGAAGGCGGCGATCAGTATCGCGGCTGGTTCCACAGCTCTCTGCTCATCGGCGTGGCTCTGCGCGGCGCGGCGCCCTATCGCGCCTGCGTCACGAGCGGCTGGACGCTCGATGAACAGGGTCGCGCGATGTCCAAATCGCTCGGCAACGTGATCGAGCCCGAAGAGATCATCAAGAAGTACGGTGCGGAGGTGTTGCGTCTCTGGGTGGCGTCGGTTGAATACAACGACGATGTCCGGCTCTCGGAGACGATCCTCAAGCGCCTTGCCGAGGCTTATCGCAAATTGCGCAACACGTTTCGATACGCCCTTGGGAATCTGGAGGGTTTCGACCCCGCCGCTGACGCCGTCTCCGGCGGCAAGCTGCTCGAGCTCGATCAGTGGATTCTGGTGCGCGCGGCGGATCTGGTTGCGCGATGCCGCGTCTGGTATGAAGAGTTCGCGTTCCACAAGGTCTACCACGCGGTCTACGCGTTCGCGACCGTCGAGCTGAGCAACGTCTACTTCGACGTGCTGAAGGATCGCCTCTATACCTGGGGACCGCGCTCTCACGGACGCCGCAGCGCGCAGACCGCGCTTTACCGTTTATCGAACGCGCTCGTCAGGCTGGTTGCGCCGTTGCTCGCCTTCACGTCGGAGGAAGTCTGGAAACACCTGGGCAATCCTTCGAGCGTTCACCTGGAGCTGTTCCCCGGGCCCGAAGAGCTGACGCGCGGCATCTCAGAGGCGCAGCGGAAACGGATCGGGAATTGGGACCGTCTCATGGAAGTGAGGAGCGACGTGCTGAAAAGCCTGGAGACTGCCCGCCAGGAGAAGTTCATCGGCGCTCCTCTCGAAGCCAAAGTGCACATTGCAGCGAACGGCGACCTGTTC
>JBOGMR010000527.1:0-8296 GCA_050746825.1 Bryobacteraceae bacterium
CTGAGCGTGGTGCCCCTGATGAGGCGTCGCCGTTTTCGGCGCCTGCTCCCAGAGAAGTTTTCCGGTCTTGCGGTCGTAGGCGAGCAGGAGGAACTTGTGCTCCACCAAGCCTCCGCTGCGTCCCGGAGGGCCCGGCGCGGGTGTCGAAGCTGGCTTGGCCGGCGCATCGGCCGCCGGCGCGGCCGTGGTCACAAAGATGCGATCGCCCCAAACCACCGGCGATGAGAATCCACGGCCCGGCACGGGCGCCTTCCAGGCGATACGCTCCGTATCGCTCCACTTGAGCGGTGCGTCGCCGCGGGCCATGCCATCGTCCCCGGGGCCGCGCCAACGTGGCCAATCGCCATCGGCTGCCCACGCACAAGCTGGTATGGCGCACAGCAGAAGGAACAGCAAGAATCGCGGAGTCCGTTGTGCTTTCATGACTCGCCTCCCGGCATTTCTGGCCAGTATATCGGATGCCGGCGGGGGGACGCCTCAGGGGATGCCTCCAGCACTGGTTTTGTCAGAGGGGAACTCTGGAAAACGGCCAATTAACGGTTTCGAGCCAACGTCGCACCGGGTTCGAGAGCTTTCTGTTCGGACACCCAAAGGTTAGGGATGTCACGGTGGTGGGCCTGCCGGATTTCAAGCTGGGGGAGGTGGTGGCGTCGTACACGAACGGGGTGGCCGAGCATGCGCTCCAGAATTTGTTCCGTGAGTCGACCCTGGTCGCGCTGCGCGAGCTTGCTCCGGCGTGTGAGCGATTTTCTCAATACGGATTGCTCCGCTGTCGCCGTCCAGTCATCCGGCGCCGCCTCGATGAAGGTGCTGGCCACGCTGCCCTGGCAGCCGGTGTGGGCCAGGCATGGTCTGAGCGGCGGCTTCGCGGAGAGGCTCACCGGGGACGACGGGGGCCTATCGGGCTCACGCCGATTCGGCGTATTCCAAAATGCCTTGCTCAATGAGCACGTCGAGATATTCCTTCACCTCGGCCCAAGGATACCGTTTGCCGTCTTCTCCCCAGGTGGTCGCCGATTGAGCGCGGAAACGTTTCCGCCGAAGCATAGTTCTGAGGAACGGTACCCATTCCCCGCTCACGCTGATCTCACTTGTTCCACAGTAAACATAAAACTCCGGTTCGCCATCCGCTCCCACCGAAGATGCGCACGTAATTGGCAGGGTCTGTGACAATTGCACGACATCGCGCGGCTTGGCCATGCGGTGCTTACCGGGCTCGCCGTGCGCCGTAGACAGGCCGCACAACGTTGCCTCGCCGGGCGCTGCGACGAGTTTGTGCCACTCCCGATTCAGCTCCGCCGCGTCTGCGGTCAGCGCCTGGATTACCTCAGACGCTTCCCGTAGCCTTGCCGCGAAAAAGCCCTTCACCTCCTCCGGTAGCTCGCCCGCTAGATTTTGAGGCCGCGTAACCTGCGGAAGATGCCGCCACGCCGGCTTCTGTTCCAGCCTGGAGCGCAACACCGAGCAGAGCAGGTCCACGAAACTGGTGTGATACAGCAGAAGGTTCAAATTGAGCGTGTAACCGCCCATGGCTTCGGTCTGATGGACCGTTCCAGCCGGCGAGTAGAGCAGGTCTCCCGGCTCGAGGCGAACCTCCTCGAGGGCGCTCATATCCACGGATGGACAATCCTCCCAGGCTTCAACATCATATTGGAAGAGATCCGCCTGGCCTTGCTGGTCAAATGAGATAGTCCCCCGCGGATAGGAGATGACAGGCTCTTCCGAGATCAAATATCGTTTGACTCCTTCGCATTGAATGAAGAAGGCGTCTGTTCGATCGACATGAGCGGGGAATCCCTTTGTGCCCGGAGAAAGCGTGGCAAAAACCGAGACATCGCTCGCATGGCCTAATTGCGTCTTCAGCGCTGCGGCAAACGCCGCGACTCTCTGGTGTTTGATGTTCTCGGCGGAAATCGTGGCGCCGGCCGCAAACATCTCCTCCGCCTGTTCCGGATGAATGTTGGCTTTGGCGTGCGGCGGAGGATCCACCGTCTGACTTCCCGGACCGATGGCCTGCAGGTCGAGTTTCTCGTGGCTCGTAGCAAGGGATTGGTAAAGATCGTTGCGGTCGAAACTGCCTTGAAACAGCTTGTGTAGCTTGCCCGGTTCGCCCCTGATGAGCAACGGCTTGCGTCCCCAGTATTCACTCAGGAAGGCCGCAGCCGGCATGGGCGCTAACAGATCGTCCAATTCCCGGCCGGTGATGTTATAAGCTTCTCCGTTCAGTGCTGGCATCGTGGCAATTTCCCCAAAGAATTTGTTCGGTTTTTAGCGAACCCCTGCTCCGCAGACGCTTGACCACCGTATTTTCGGAATACCGGCGGCCAAGCGTGTGACAATTTTTCCAAAGGCGGCACGTTAGTACTTGCCGTTTTTGTACTTCCCGGCTCGGACGCTGGTCTTGACTCGCAGATTCTTCTTGGTCTTCATGGATGCTCTCCTTTCTCTGTCATTTCGAACATTCTGAGCAGCGATGATTTCGCGTCTCAATACAAGATGCGGAATTCGCTTCAGAAACTGATCACTGGCAGGTGAGTAAAGAAGGGGCTCCGCCTGCCGGAGCCTGTGTGGCGGCGCGATCAATCACAAGTCAGCACCATCGGATTGAAGGAGACGATGTCGATGAAGCGGCGGACATGGCAAAGGGGAGCCCGGAGCGATCGCCGGAGCCGCGAGCAGCTCGTTGTATTCTAAGCTCAGTTCGCTGCTTGCACTGCATCCCTCGATGCGGAGGCAGTTGCGAAAGGCAGGGCAGTTACGGATGCGCCACCATCAGAACCGCCGGACCCCGGCGGCGGAGGGCGCCGTAAGCCATTTCAAGCGACTCCGGATCGAGGGCCGCGAAACACTCGTCGAGAACCAGAAGGTTCGCTCCGGATAAAAGCGCCCGCGCGAGAAAGACGCGCCCGCGCTCGCCTTCGGAGAGCTGCCAACCTGATTCTCCGACCATCTGATCGAGTCCGGCCGGCATCCGCGCAAGCAGATCATCGAGACCGAGATCGCGGCAGGCAGCATGGGCATCGGCTAGATCTTCCGGCCGGGGCGGCCACGCGCGACCCATCAGAAGATTGAATGCGAGCGATGCGGAGAAGATGTGATTCTCGTGTGCCTGGGGCGCGTACGCCACGCGACGCCGCCATCGCGCTTCGCCCAGTGTGCGGTAATCGAGGCCGCCTGTCAGCAGTAGGCCGGATTCCGGCTGGCGCATGCCGGTCAACAGTGAGGCCAGGGTCGATTTTCCGTTGCCGGATTCGCCCTCGAGAAGAATCCAGTCGCCGTACCGGATCGACAGGCTGCAGTTCCGAATCACCGGCTCGCCGCGATCGCGATAGCGGAATGTGAGGTCGCGTGCGTCGAGCAATGTACCCCGCGAATCGCGCGAGGAACAGGCGGCCGCACCCGGTTCCGGATGTTGAGCGGCGGCCCGGAGCAGAGGACCTGCTTTACGCCAGGCCAGCGCCGCGCCGCCAATGTCCGCAAGACCGGCGCCGAGAGTCTGAAGCGCACGCCGCGCCATGAGAACTGCCGCTATCGACAAGGCCAGGCTGACCGGCGAGCTCGATTGGAGGAAGGCGGGCGCAATGAACGCCAACCCGGAGAGCAGCCACAATCGTGGAACCAGCGTTTTCAATTGCGCCGCACTGCGGTCGAGCGCGGTGGAGCGCTCGAGATAGTTGTCGAGCGACTGGTCCTCGCCCGCGTGCCAGCGGGACGGACGCTCCTGTGCGAGTCGAGTGCGATGACCGTTCATCCGCTCGACCAGGTCCTCGGTCATTGCCAGCCGCGCATCGGTCCACGTAGTACGGCGGCGCTGATATTTCCAGGCCAGCGCTACCAGGATCGCGATCCAAACAAATAGGAGTAGAGCGTGCAGTGCGCCGCCGGCGCCCAGCCAGAGCAGGGCCGCTGCGGAGAGCAGTTCAACCGGCGCGACGAGCGCCGCCAGACCCCCGCCAAGCGCCAGCCCTTCTAGCGCCTCCGTTTCAAGAACGCGGGCCAACAACCCTCCGGCGCCTTCGCGGCGCACCGCGTCCGGGTCCAGGCGCACGGCTCCGGCAATCAGCCGCTGCTTGAGTAAACCGCCCAGCGCGACCCTGAGTGATTCGCTGCTCATCGATTTCCATGCGCGAAAGGCAAGAGCACATGCCATGAGGAGAATCCAGCCCATCAGCCATCCGCTATCGAAGCGGCCGCTGAGGGCCGCACGTCCGAGGAGCCACCAGGCGCCGAGAGAAAGCACATACTCGGCGGCATACGCCGCAAGGAATTTCGAGGCTCGCGCCCGCACTCCAGCATGAATCATCTGGCGCGAGAAGCTCGATCCGGCCGGCACACGCATTTGCCAGCCCAACAGGACCGAAGCTGAACCGGCGCGCTCGCGCAACACCGCGCGCCGCAGCCGTTCCGGACGAGCAACGATCGAGCCGCAGTCTTCGAGAAGGCTGTCCACATCCGCACTGAATTTTGCTTCAACGCCGGCACACAGCACGTCGCGCAACGTTGCCAGAGGAATGACAGCCGTCCTCAAGTCGCGAGTGAGCAGCCGGGCTTTGGACCCCCGAACTTCGAGCAGCCCGGCGAAACCGCCGTCCGGCAGCGCCAGCACCGCCGGAGCCGCATCTTGCAGCGCGGATTCCATGTCGCGGAGCATGACGTAGGACAGCTCGGCTTCCAAACCCAGCCGGGCGCAGGCCGCTTCGATCCACTCCGGCGTTTCACTTTCGGCGGCGGGAGGTTGAGGAGGTTCGCCCGGGAAATCCCGGCGCGATCCGTCGCACCTCGAAGCGAGCGTTTCGAGGAGCAACGGCAGCTCCGAACGGTCCCACCGCGCGGCAATCGGAATCGCAGTCAGCATACGGCCTCTTTCCGCCGCACGCTCGGGAGTTCTTCCCGAAGCCGGCCTTCGTCGAGACCGAACGTCCGCCAGTTCCCGGCGGACCACACACGCTCTCGCGCGGATTCCTCAGCATCCATCAGGGCGTGGTATCGGGAGCCGGCGCGGCGAAGCAGTTCCTGCGGCGATCCGTCCTCGACGATTCGACCTCCGTCCATGACGAGCACGCGATCGAAGCCGCAGGTCTCGCCGATATCGTGGGTGATATGCAGCAGCGTCGCCTTTTTCCAGCGGCGGCGCGCCGTCTCGAGCAACGTGCGCCGGCGTCCGCGCTCCAGGCCTCGGAATGCCTCGTCCATAATCGCGAGCCGAACTTCGCTGCGCCGTAAGCTACGGCCGAAACGGACGCGTTGTCCTTCGCCGCCGGAGAGTAGCCGGCCGCTTTCGCCGAGGGGAGTTTGCATTCCTTGCGGCAGTTTCTCGATAACAGACGTCAGCTCCGCTTCGTCGAGGACCGCGTCTGACGCGACCCCGCCGTCATCGGCGCCGTACTGGAGATTGTCGAACAGCGAACGGTTCCACAGTTGAACCTGCGGTGATATCCACACAGTGGATCGGCGTAAACGAGACAGACTCATTCCGCCGAGCGCTTCGCCGTCCACGCGTACCTCGCCATCCGAGGGTCTGTTCCAACCGAGAAGCAATCCCGCGAGGCTCGATTTGCCGGCTCCGGAGGCGCCAACGATCGCGACGTGTTCGCCCGGGTCGATTCGTACACTGAGATCTTCGAGGATTGTGTGACCGGCACTGGCGAAACGTACGCTATTCATTTCAATGGCGACGCCGTCTGTGGCGGCTACTTGATCCATGTCGCGATCGACCGGTTCTCCCTCTCGGGCGCCGAGCGGTTCCGTGAATCGCAGAAGCGTATTGCGCAGTCGAGGATACTGGCAGGTCAGAGCTACGATCTCTTGACCCAGCGCTGGAATACTCATGGCCCAGTAGACGAGCAGCAGCAATCCCCCGGCTCCTTCATTGGAGCCGAGCCGTGCGACCAGGAGCCATATGACCGGCGCAAGACAAAGCGCCGATTGAAGAGTCTGGACGACGACTGTCGAGCGGCCGGCGCTCAACGCGGCCCGCGCCCATTCGCCGAGCAGATTTTCGTGCTGGCGTGCGATGGCTTTTCCCGCGCCATGAGCTCGAACTGCAGTGAGGCCGAGCATGGCGTCGAGAAAGAATTGGCTCAACGCACCGGCGTGGCTGCGAGCCCGCATGTCGCGCTCATCGAGCCAGGCGCGTGTGGCGAGGGGCACGGCTACTGCGAGTCCTGCCGCCGCCAGGGCCGCCACGCCGCTGGCCGGGTAGAGCCACGCGATTCCCGCTACCGTGAACATCAATCCGAAGACCGCTCGCCCCAGGTCCGCTACCAGCGAGGGCAGGTCGCGGAGCCGGTGGGCCGAATGCGCGCGATCGGCCATGTCCGACATCAAGCGGCTCCGGAAGTACGCGTCGGCGAGGCGTGGGATCTTGGTTAGAAATTGCAGACGCAGCACTCCTTCGAACTTTCGCCCCGCGTTCAGGATCGCGCGAGTCACTGCGTATTCGAGCAGCGTGACTGCTGCAAGGAACAGGCCCATCGCTCCGATCGCCCACCACCGTTGCGATCCGACCGCAAGCGATCGCGTCAGGTCGAAGATCCCGCGGAATAATACCGCTTCGGCGACGACGCCGGCGGCTGCGAGCGCGAGACCGGCCGCGACGGCAGCCTGAAATCGCATCCCGTCCGCCCGAAGCGTCTGCCACAGGGCCTTCAATGGCGAACGCGGACGCTCCGCCAGCGCATCCGCAAATTCGGTCGAGAGCGCAGAGCGATCGATGCCGGCGGCTTTCCGGACACCGTTCACGCGCATCAGCACCGCGCCGCGCACGATGATCCGGTTGGGATCCGCAGGATCGCACCGCGCGCTCCACCAGGAGCCTGGAATTGTTTCAGGGCGCTTGATCAGACTTTCGAGAAGAACCGCCAGACGAGGGCCGCGAGTGACTGCGCCTTCAACGGCAAGTGACTCGACCAGCCGCGCCGCCGCATCCACGGCGCTCAGAGAATGCGGTGTCTCATCGCGCAGTGCGGCGTCGATGATGCGGCGGACCGCTTGCGCGGCGAGACCGAGCTTCCGCAACTGGCGTTCCAGGCAGCGCAAAAAATCCGGAGACCCGGCCCACTCGCGCCAGGCTTCCGAGGCCGCAGCTTGCGTATGGATGTAAAGATCGGAAAGGAACTCCTCACGAGTGCGCCACTGGCGACCGGTTCCAGGATCCATCAATTGAATCCAAGGGCCGCAGCGCCGCCAGGCGACAACGAAGTGCGTTGCGCCCGACGCCAGCCGGACGACTACCAGGGCCGGCAGCGCGCCGGCTTCATCGAGCAGCACATGATCGGCCGGCAGCATGATCTGCTCGGCCTCGAGCCCGAGCTTCACCGCCGCGTCTTCGATCTGATCGATAGAGGTTCCATCCACCCCTGTAAAGCAGGCCTCGCGCAAGCGGCCGTAGCTGGCCGTGACGCCAAAGCCTTCCAGCAGCGCTTTGAGGGATGCCGGACCGCAGTCCATGGCAGACGTTTGAATGACTTCGGAGACGAAAAAGCGCATTATCGCTGCCCCCGCAGTGACGCGACTGGGGCGGTCTGCAAGGCGCCGGCAGTGCGCAGCAGCAGCGTGAATGGCGTCACCCGTTCCACGGCGACTTCGATCGATCCCGGCAGCCCGTGCTCGATCGCGATGCGCGGATTGCTCTGCGCAGCGACAGCCAGTTCCACGCGCACCGCTCCATCGCGGATCTCATTGGCGACCCGCAACACAGCGGCGTCCACTGTTCCGTATTGCGCCCAGGGGAATCCATCGAGCCGCAGTCGCGCCGGTTGTCCCGGGCGGATTCGGCCGATCGCAGACGAGGGAGCAAACTGCGCCACGGCGATCAGGCGGCCTGCCGGCACAATGACGCCCAGGCGCTGGCCAGGCTGGACTACCGAACCGGTTCGCAGCACGGCGACTTCGCCCAGGCGGCCCGAAGCGGGCGCCCGCACGACGTAGCGCTCGACATCTGCGTTGAGCCGTTTGACAGCCGCTTCGGATCCGCGCAACTGGCCTTGCAGGCGAGCGATCTGCGCATGGATCTGGTCGAGCGAGGCGGCGCGGTCGCGGTCGCGCGTGCTCTGCTCCTGCTCGATGCGGACCAGCGCCAGTTTCAGGCTCTCGGCGGCCGCGCGCGTGCGTTGAGCCTCGGAGTTTCCCTGCTGATAATCGCGATTGGAGACCAGGCGCTCGGCGTGGAGACGTTCGAGCCGTGCCAGTTCGTTCTCGGCATATCGGGCCGGCGCTTCCGCCGCACGCAGGCGTTCGCGTGCTTCCTCTATCGCGGCACGCGTGGCCTGCGCTTCCTGGCGGCGGGCCTGCTCGA
>JBOGMR010000528.1:0-4880 GCA_050746825.1 Bryobacteraceae bacterium
GTCACGAACCGGAATGGATTGCTCACGCGGTACTTGTAACCGTCATACGACCCGAAGAAGAAAATCTTGTTCCGGCGAATCGGCCCGCCGATGGTGAACCCATACTGATTCTGGTGCTGCGTCGGACGCGTCGGGGAAAAGAAACCCCTTGCGTCGAGCTTCGTGTTCCGCAAGTACTCGTAGGCGGATCCGTGCAGCGCGTTGGTCCCGGACTTGATTGTGTAATTCTCCGAGCCTTGTCCGTTGAACTCCACCGACTGGCCGCTGGTCTCGACCTGGAACTGCTCCACCGCTTCCACCGAAACTCCGAACTGCAGTGCGCGGCTCTCGCCCTGCCGCACCGCGTCGGTAATCGGCAGCCCTTCGAGATATACGTCTTTGGAAAAGCTCTGGCCGCCGTTGATGTAGCCGAACGTGCCGCCCTCCTGCACTCCGGGCAAAAGGTAGATGAACGCCGCTGGATTCCGCGGACTGCCGCTCATCGATAGCGGCAGCGCCGTGTACATATCGTTTCGCATCGTCTGGCCCATGCGAGGGTCCGCCGTGTTCAACTCCGGCGGCGCGGCGGTTACGGTCACACTTTCGGTTGTCGCGCCAACTTCGAGCTTGAGGTTTATCTCGACCACGCTGAGCGCATCGACGACGATCTGCTCCTGCATGATGGTTCGAAAGCCCGCCGCCGAAGCGGTCACGCGATAGGCGCCCGCGGTGAGCGGCGCGATCGCGTATAGACCCGCCATGGTCGTCTCGCGCGCGGTCTCGACTCCCGTCGCGATATGGATCGCCTTTACCGTCGCACCCGGAATGACGGCGCCCGATGGGTCTGAGACGGTCCCGCGGATGGTGCCGCTGCCGCCGATCTGTGCCGGCAGCACCGCCGTCGTAAGCACCCAGACGCTGAGCAATGCCGCAACCCTGTCTCGCATCAACATGAAAACCCCTCCCTGTAGCACCGTTTCGTGTAAACGATTGCAGATGCCCAAGACTATATCACAGTGCCGGGGCAGGCAGTGTCGTCCGGGTGCGCGCTCTCCGGGTGCGCGCGTGGTTAGCGACCTACGATATAATAAATTGCTCGCGCCTTTTCCTCTTATGCCACTGAAGCCCTTTGCTCCCAATAACCGGGGGGAGAAAAAGATCTTCCTGCTGAAGCCGAGAGGCTTCTGTGCGGGAGTGGTCCGCGCTATCGATGTAGTTGAAATCGCGCTCGAAACCTACGGCCCCCCTATCTATGTGCGCAAGGAAATCGTTCACAACAAACACGTGGTGGACGATCTCCGCAGCAAAGGCGCCATCTTCGTCGAGGAACTCGAGGACGTTCCCTCCGGCGCGCGCGCCATCTTCAGCGCTCACGGCGTCTCTCCGCAAGTCCGGCAGCAGGCCAAGGATCGCAAGCTTCAAGTCATCGACGCCACCTGCCCTCTGGTCACCAAGGTTCACCTCGAGGCGGTCCGCTTTGCGCGCGAAGGCAACACAATCGTCCTCATCGGTCATAAAGATCACGACGAGGTCATCGGCACCCTCGGCGAAGTCCCTGACCGGACTGTGCTCGTGTCCAACGTCGACGATGTCGACGCTCTTCACGTCACTGATCCAAAGCGCATCGCATTCCTCACGCAGACCACACTCAGCCTTGACGAAACCCGCGACATCGAAGCCCGCCTGCGCGAGCGCTTTCCCCTCATTCAGGGGCCGCCCGCCAAAGACATTTGCTACGCTACCGAGAACCGGCAGATGGCTGTCAAGGCCGTCGCCCCGCTGTGCGAATTGCTCCTGGTCGTCGGGTCTCGAAACAGCTCCAATTCGAAACGGCTCGTCGAAGTCTGCGAAAACAGCGGCGTGCGTGCGTTTCTGGTCGACGATCACGCCGGCGTCGATCCAGCCTGGCTCGATTCTGTGAACTCGGTGGCGGTAACGGCCGGAGCATCGGCGCCCGAGCATCTGGTCCTGGAACTGGTCGCCTGGCTGCGCGGCCATGGCTTTAATGCGCTGGAGGAAGTCGAACTCGTGGACGAGGACGTCCGGTTCTCGCTGCCGCCCGAGCTAGGCCCTTCCGCCTCGCGTCTGACCACGATCTCCGTCGCATGACTCCCGCCCTTCATCTGAAGGATGCGCGGCAGGCGGCCGTGGCGCGCGCGGTCGAGCGCGCATCGGGTCATCTGCTAACGCTCCAGCATTCGAACGGTTCCTGGTGCGCGGATCTTACTGCCGACAGCACTCTGGAATCCGACTACATCCTCCTGCAACTCTGGTTGCACCCGCCGAAGGGCGGCGTCTGGAATCCTCCGGCGCGCCCTCTCATCGACAAGGCCGTGCGCTCGATCCTCGCGCGCCAGCTCCCCGACGGTGGTTTCAACATCTACGCGAAGGGGCCTTCGGAGATCAGTGCAACGGTCAAAGCGTATTTCGCGCTCAAGCTCGCCGGCCTTGCTCTGGAAGATCCGCGCCTCGCCCGCGCGCGTGAACGAATCTTCGCCCTGGGTGGGCTCCAGGCCGCTAACAGCTACGTCAAAGTGAACCTCAGCTTGTTCGGTCTTTACCCCCGCGAGCACGCACCGGCGATCCCACCCGAGTTGATTCTGCTCGGCAACGTCATCTACGAGATGTCCTCCTGGACACGCGCCATTGTCGTCGCCCTGTCAGTGGCTCATTCCGCACGCGATCCTCGTCCGGTACCCGACGGCTTCAATCTCGAAGAAATCCATCTCCCTGGCGTCAGCTTCGCCCTGCCGCGCAGCCCGCAGATGCTGTCGTGGCGAAACGCTTTCCTCGCTCTCAACAGCGCTCTCAAGCTCTGGGAAAAGTACGGGCCGCGCTTCATTCGCCGGCGCGCGCTGCGCAAAGCCGAACAGTGGATGATCGACCGCTTCGAAGCTTCCGACGGCCTTGGCGCCATCTACCCGCCCATGATGTACGCCATCATGGCGCTCGACGTGCTCGGTTATTCCGAATCGCACCCGCTGCGCATCGAAGCCCTGCGGCAGTTCGAGAATCTCCTCACCGACGACGGAGACCGCTTCTATTTTCAGCCTTGCTTCTCTCCGGTGTGGGACACCGCGATCGCGCAATACGCTCTCTCTGAAGCAGGTGCGGATCCCGCGCCGCTTACCCGATCGGCCGACTGGCTCCTGGCGCGCGAAATCCGCCGCATCGGCGACTGGTCCGTAAAACGTCCGCATACCGAACCGTCCGGTTGGGCCTTCGAGTACAACAACGAGTTCTACCCCGATATCGACGACACGGCGATGGTGCTGCTGGCGCTGAGCCGCGCCTCGGCGTCGAATGCCGACCGCCGCCGTGCGTGCATCAAGCGGGCCGTCGATTGGCTGCGCGCGATGCAGTCTCGTGACGGCGGCTGGGCCGCGTTCGACGTCGACAACAACTGGCATATTCTCAGCCACGTTCCGTTCGCCGACCATAACGCCATGCTCGATCCGACTTGCGCCGATATCACCGGCCGCGTCCTCGAAGCCTTCGGCGCACATGGGCTCGATCGTTCGCATCCTGCGGTCCAACGCGGCATCCACTTCCTGGTGCGGACGCAGCAAGCGGATGGAAGCTGGTACGGACGTTGGGGCGTGGCCTACATTTACGGAACTTGTTTCGCCCTCCGCGGCCTCCGTGCGGCCGGCGAGGATGATCGTGAGGTGCACGTCCTGCGCGCCGGTGAGTGGCTCCGCTCCATCCAGAACGCGGACGGAGGGTGGGGCGAAATCTGCGCGTCGTACGACAACAACGCCTACACGAACGCGCCGAGCACTCCATCGCAAACCGCGTGGGCCGTCATGGGGCTGCTCGCCGGCGGCGACACGACAAGCGAGAGCGTCCGCCGGGGCGTTGACTGGCTGCTCCACGCACAGAAGTCCGGCGGCTCGTGGGATGAAGAACTCGCCACCGGCACCGGCTTCCCTCGCGTATTCTATTTGAACTATCATTACTACAGGCTGTATTTTCCGCTTCTCGCGTTGGGTGAATTTCAGAAAGTGAAGGATGAGTCGCACCTTGATAGGTTGTGAGATGCCCGGTTGTGAAATGCCCGGTTGTGAAATGCCCGGTTGTGAGAATGTCCGCCTATGAGATTTCCTCTATCGATGACACTCGGCATGGCCGGGTACATCATGAAGAACAAGATGAACCCCCGCCCCGAATGGCAGAAGACCGTCAAGCCGGGTCCTGAGGCGGCCAATCCTTTTCGCATCCTGCGGGAGCGCGCCGGCGAGAGCGACAGCCGCTACGTTCATCCTTTGATGAACAAGCGGTTTCCGATCGTTCTGATGCTCGAGCCGCTCCATGCGTGCAACCTCACCTGTACCGGTTGCGGGCGCATCCGCGAATACGAATCGACCATCACCGAGCGCGCCCCCTTGGAAGAATGTTTCGCCGCGGTGGAAGAGTGCGGCGCGCCGATGGTTTCGATTTGCGGCGGGGAGCCGATGATGTATCCGCAGATCGGTCAGCTCGTCAGCGGCATCCTCGAACGCAACCGCCACATTTACCTCTGTACGAACGGCATGTTCATCCGCAAGCGCCTGCACGAGTTCCGGCCGGACCGGCGCTTCTTCTTCAACGTCCACCTCGACGGCATGGAAAAGAACCACGACATCGCGGTCGAGAAGGAAGGCGTTTTCCGCGAAGCCATCGAAGGCATCAAAGTGGCCAAGGCCGCCGGCTTCATGGTCTGCACCAACACCACGATTTACAAAGAAACCGACATGCGGGAGATAGCCGAGCTGTTCGAATATCTCCAGCAGTTCGACGTCGATGGTCACCAGATTTCGCCTGCCTACGGCTACTCCGCCGTCAACGTGCGCGAGATTTTCATGACGCGCGACGATATCACTGGGAAATTCCGCCAGGCTCAGGATCTTCTGAAGAAGTAC
>JBOGMR010000529.1:0-3349 GCA_050746825.1 Bryobacteraceae bacterium
GCTCTAGACGCGCTGAGCGGCTGGCGCTTCTCAGGCGACGACGCCGCGGAGCCCAGCGGGAAGTTCGAGTTCGTCACCAAGGTTGGTCCCCTCGAGAATCAACTTTCTGCCCGTAATCCTTATGGACAGACAGGGTGGGACGATCCGGGAAACCGGCGGCTGATCCCGCAGGGGCTGCTCGTGCGTGTCAACGGCGGCAGTCCGCGTGTTCGATTCGACGCCGGTCCCTTCAGTTTTGAGTTCGCCGCGGGTGATGTCCCGTTCGGCAAGCCGCTTGCGGTCCTCGGCGGCAACGGCAAGGTGGAGCGGATGCCGGTGGAGACGAAACTATCCGAGGCGGGCAGCGCCGACGATTACCCTGCCCTTGCGTTCGCGCCGGACGGCAGCGAGTGGACGGCATGGCTGTCGTATCGCGATCGCGCGGATCGGGTGCTGGCGCGCGGCGCCGGCAAGACGCACGAATTGACCGGTCCGGGCGATCATCATTCGCCCACGCTCGCGGCGGGCAAGGGACGCGTGTGGGCGGCATGGTCGCAGAACGAGGGCGGAACTTTTCATTTGTATGCGCGGATGTTCTCCGGAGGGAGCTGGTCGAAGCCTGAGAAGCTCACGAGTACCGGGGGTTCGAATCTGTGGCCGCGGCTTGCCGGGGATGGCGCCAATCGCGCGGCGCTGGTGTGGATGGGATTTCGCGACAACCGCGCCGTCGTCCTGGGTCGGCAATGGGACGGATCGAAATGGTCGGCCGAGACCAGGTTGAGTGAGGGCGGGAACGCCTGGGCGCCGTCGGTGGCGTTTGGCGGTGGTAAGCTCTGGGCCGCGTGGGATTCTTACGCCACAGGCAGTTATCAGATCTACGCACGCGAGTGGACTTCCGGCGCCATTCAGCGTGTGACGAAGGGTGAGAGTTTTTCGGTGCGGCCTTCGGTCGCAGTGACGCGCGAGGGACGGCCGATCGTGGCCTGGGAGGAATCGGACGCGGCTTGGGGAAAAGATTTCGCGTTCCTCACGGACCGGAGGGGAACGACGCTCTACAAGAATCGGCGTGTGCGCGTGGCGTATCAGGACGGACCGGAGTGGAAAGAGCTACCGCCGGTCGCGGAGTCGGTGGATACCGCCGTTCGCCGCTTTGTGCAGCAGCCGCAACTTGCTCTCGATGATGAGGGGCGTCTCTATCTCGGTTTTCGCTGTCGAACTTCGGCGGCGAACTCGCGCGTGGACTACTGGGCGTCGAACGGCCGCTGGGAAACATTCCTGACGCATCTCGACGGGGAGCGCTGGACGGGCGCGGCGCCCATGCCGGCCAGCATCGGGCGCAACGGGATGGCGTCTGCAATTGCAGTGCATGGCGGACGCGTGCGTGTTGTGTGGGCCGCGGATAACCGGCCCTGGCCTGCCGTGCGCCTCGGAGACCTCGATGTGTTCGCGGCCTCCGTTCCAGTCGAGGGCACGCCGGCGCGCCTCGCGGGTTCGGCGATTGCCGCAGCGTCCGCCACGGGTGAGAATGCGCATCCTGGCGAAGCAGCCGATACGCAACGGATCCGCCAATACCGCGTCTCGATCAACGGCAGACAGTATCGAATTGTGCGCGGCGATCTCCACCGTCACACGGAGCTATCGAACGACGGCGCGGGCGACGGCTCGCTCGACGATCTCTATCGCTACTTCCTCGACGCGGCAAGTATGGATTACGCGCACGTCGCCGATCACCAGATGGGCAACGACGAGGAATACAACTGGTGGATCACGCAGAAATCGAACGATCTTTACTACATGCCGCGGCGCTTCGTTCCGATGTACGGCTACGAGCGCAGCGTGCGGTGGCCGAACGGCCATCGCAACGTCGTGTGGGCCGAGCGCGGAAAGCCCGTGCTGCGCATCGGGCAGCCGGAACAGAAGGGCGGCGCCAACAGCGGGCCCATCCTGTATCCATATTTGCGCGACACCAAAGGCATGGCGACGTCGCACTCGCCGGCGACCGAGCAAGGCACGGACTGGCGCGACAACGATCCGGACCTCGAGCCGCTGGTGGAGATCTATCAGGGGTTCGAATCGAGCTACGAATTCGAAGGCGCGCCGCGCGCCTGGAAGAAGGGTGAGGCGACGATCCATCAGGGGCTCCGCCCGCTCGGCTACGTGTGGAATGCATGGGCGAAGGGGTATAAGATGGGTGTGCAGTCGAGCTCGGATCACGTGTCGACGCACGCTTCGTACGCCTGCTTTCTGGTGGAAGACTTCACGCGGCAGGGCCTGCTGGATGCAATGCGCAAGCGGCATGCCTATGCGGCAACGGACCAGATTATTCTCGACTACCGGATCGAGACGCCCGAGGGGGCGGCGCTGATGGGCGATATCGTGAAAACGGCGTCGCAGCCGAAGCTGGTGGTGAAGGTGATCGGGACGGCGCCGGTGAAGCAAATAGACTTGATCAAAAACAACGCGTACATTCACAAGCTGACCCCGAATCGGCGCGAGGTCAGCTTTGAGTATGCAGACATCGCGCCGGCCGCGGGCGAGAGTTACTACTACGTGCGCGTGGAGCAGGCCGACGGCCAGCTCGCGTGGAGCTCACCGATTTGGGTGAGGAGGTGAAGATGGCGGCGTTCGACTCAGGGCCGCGATTTCGCCACGGTGTTCAATTGGCCCATGATGCAGATCGCGTGGCGGCAAACTACAGCGCGGCGAATGCTGTTCCCAATTGAAAAGCCAGTCCGGCTCCGATGCGAAGCCATTTCAGTTTATCTTTGGATCCGCATAGAAGGATCGCTTCTCCTTTCTCTCCTTCGACCACGACCGGCAGCTCGGGAGTAGACGCGCCGCGGCCCGCGATCCCTGGCATCAGCCGTTCGGTGAGCTGCGTCGCTGCGTAGCCAGCCACCATTCCTCGCCAACCGAGTTGCGGGGCGATCGTGAAGCCTGACTTCCAACCTTCAGCCGGCGAGTAGGGGCGCTCGATTGCGAAGACGGGAAGAAAGGTTCTGGAGGAGCCGTAAATCAAGTTTGCCAACGGGTTCGGAGGGAGCAGCAAGCTGAAGCTCGCGGTGTATCGCGAGAGCTCAAAGATTCCTCGGCCCCACGAGGGAAGCCGCGACGCCAGCGCGAATCGAAGCGGGCCGCCCACGCTCGTCGGACCGGCCGGTCCGGAAATGAGCCACGATCCGAAACGGCGCTCGCGAAGATGGACCCGCACATCGGCCACTCGAGTGGCAGGATTGGTTCGAAGCTCGATACTGTGCTCATCGAGGGGCTCGAAGAAACGCGACTGATTGATGCGCGCAAGACCTTTCTGAAACAGCGCCGAATCGAAGATGTCGCCCTCGTCGAGTGGCATGTTCGCGCGGATCATGCG
>JBOGMR010000530.1:0-4374 GCA_050746825.1 Bryobacteraceae bacterium
ACATTCCCGGGGACAACGAATGGACCGATTGCCACCGGAACAATAATGGCTTCTATAATCCGCAGGAGCGTCTGGGTTACCTTCGATCCGTTTTCTACCCGTCAAACCTGAGTCTCGGCCAAAAATCCATTGCGCTAACCCGGCAAGCGGGTTATCCCGAGAACGTCACTTGGCGATATGGGAATATCGTGTTCGTTGGGCTCAATCAGCCGGGCAGTAATAACAACCATCAGCGGAATCTCTCCGGCAGCAGCCTGTACCCGATGCCGAGAGACGACAACGAGACGGAGTACGCGAGTCGCAATGCGGCCAACATCAGTTGGATTAACAGCGCATTCGATGCAGCCGCGTCGGATCCTAACACCAAAGCCGTCGTGATCATGCAGCAGGCCAACGTGTTTGAGAGGTTTCTCGAGCCCAACCAGGGGTACACAGAGTCGGGCTACGCCGCTTTCGTAACAACTCTTCGGAACCGGACCGTGGCTTTCGGGAAGCCGGTGGTTCTCGTCGGCGGTGACACCCACACTATTCGCATCGATAAGCCCCTGACTACCGTCACGGTAACGCCGACTTCCGGTTCGCCCTACCTTTCCGGATATCCAGGGCACCTCACGGGTGGCGCCATCGCGACCCCGACCACTCTGATCAACACGGTCAGCGGAGCCCTTTGTACACCTGCTGGCCCAACCTGCGTCGCTCCCGCGCGCGTCCAGAATTTCATACGCGTTGAAGTCTTCGGCTCGCCGGATGTGGCGTGGGTTCGCGCCGTCGTTGATCCGTTCGATCCGAATGTGTTCTCCTTCGCCACTCAGACCATCCCCGGAACCGGACATGGCCGCGATGGCCGCACCGACGACGATGACTTACAGTAGACTTGTCGTCCGTTCGACTGCCCTAGCCTTGCGGGCTGTTCCGCATCAGTTAGGAGGAACCGGGGTCCTGTTTGTCATCACGCCAATGTGAGTGACTGGCAACTCCGGTGCTTGCTCGTAATCGGTTTCAGTCTGCTTCCTTTGCCGGCCGTCGAGGTCTTCCTCGGTGGCCGGTTTCTTTTTGCAGAACGGCGTCTGCTCAGACTCACTCGTTGGCGTCCCGAGTTCGTATTACTCACTCCAAAAAGCACTTAGTCCTTCTCATCCCTGTAAATAAAAATCGGCCAGTAAAGTTTTGTGTCGCTGCCCCGTCTCCTTGTCATACGCCTTTTAGGCTGATTTGTGCGCTGATTCCCCCAACCAGTTGCATCACGTTCAAACATGGAGGAGACGCTCTTGAGACCAAAGTTCCTGATGAGTATACTGCTGCTTACCGCGGGGTCCGCTGCCCTGCTGCTCAGCGACGATGACAAGGATAAAGACAAGGAAAACGAGGGGAAAGATTCGTTTGAATTCGCGGTGATCGGCGACCAGCCGTACATACCGGCGGCGATCAACGGCTCCGGGCAGAAGGTTCAGGTGTATCCGTCGCCCGCCTATAACAATCAGATCGCGGACGTCAACAAGGAGAAGGTCGAGTTCACTGTCCACATTGGCGACATCAAGGCCGGTGACACGCTCTGTGAAGACAACGTCTACCAGCAAAACCTGGCGTTGTTCAACACGTTCAAAAGCGCGGTCATTTTCACGCCGGGCGACAACGAGTGGACGGATTGCCACAGGGCCAACAACGGCGGGATGAACCCGATCGAGCGCCTGACATTTCTGCGCACGACATTCTACCCAACCAACCAGAGCCTCGGTCAGAAAAAGATCGGCCTGACACGCCAGAGCAGCACGCCTGGTTTCGCGGTCTATCGGGAAAACGTGATCTGGCGCGAGGGCGCGGTGATCTTCTGTGCGGTCCACATGCCAGGCAGCAACAACAACCGTAACCGGACAACGGGTCCGTTCCAGGATGCCGATGCGGAGTACAACGCGCGCAACGCGGCGAACCTGGTGTGGATCGATAAGGCATTCGACATGGCGGCCTCTTCGAGCATCAAGGGGGTGTTTTTCTTCTTCCAGGCCAATCCGTTCGAGCGGTTCCTCGAGCCCGGCCAGGGTTATACGGTCTCAGGCTACGCGGACGCCATTGCCAAGCTTCGGACGCGAACCAACGCGCTGAAAAAGCCGGTGGCGGCCGCTCATGGCGATACGCACTACTGGCGGATCGACAAGCCGCTCACCGAGACGTATCCGGCTTGCGCGAGCACGACTCCGCCGTGCGTGCCCGTCGCCGCGGCCGGCGCGCGCTACGAATACTTCACCCGTCACGAAGTGTTTGCGCAGAACGACGTTCATTGGACAAAGGTGCGCGTCGAGCCGAAGAACCCGACGTTGTTCGTGCTCGAACAAAAGATCGTCGCGGCGAACATTGCGGTTCACCCGTAAGCCGGGCGATCCGGCAGTCCTAACCCGAGGCCCGGCCGCGCTGGCCGGGCTTTGTTTTGGAGTGCAGCGTGCGAAAAACTGACCCACTACCAGGTTGTTCAAAGACCGGCGAGGGCCGGGTGCGCGAACACGCCGTCGCGCAGCGCCGTGTAGGGCAGCTTTCCCATCATGGCGGCTTCGATGATGGACATCAGTTCGCCACCTTCGACGAATGAATCCAGATGCCGGAGGAAACCGTCGGACCGGCTGAGAGGCTCGTGTTCAGATCGCTCCAGGGGATCGATGGCCCGATGCGCTCGAATCTCAAGCCAAGTCTCTTCTTCGAACTCGGCGCTGCGATCGGGATGCGAAAACGATTCGTCCCGATTATTCCGGACGATGTGGATATATCGAAGCTCACCCGAACTGCGCTCGCGACGCTACTTAGTCAGGCACTCTCCGGAAGCTACGGCCGACGAACTGGCCCATTCGCCGATCACCGAAGGACAGGGCGAATTCTCTCAGAAGCCAAGGCCGGCATAGGAATCGAACAGAGGCGCACGCGGAAGCTTCGTACGGCGTCGCGAACTTCTTGTCAAGCGACTCGATCCAGGCGAACGACCACACGCTTCGGCCGTCTTCGAGAAGCCGCATGCGGTTTCCGAATCGTCCGCGTGCGCGATCGGCTGCTTCTTCGCCCGGCACTTCGCAGTCGCACAGCCTCCTGGCGCGAAGCTTCGCGTGCAGCCGCATCCCTTCTTCGAGTTCCCGTTCAAAATGATCGGACTTGAATACGAATCGAAGCCGCCGCCACAATTCACCGGAGGACACGCCGCCTCCTTATGCGGGTTGCAGAATCCGCGCGATGGCCTGAGACACGCGCCGATACTGTGCCATCTCACGTTCGAGTTGCTTGCGTCCCGCCGGCGTCAGGCGATAATAGCGGGCGCGGCGATTCTCCGAAGTCTTGCCCCACTCGCCCACCATCCAGCCCTTGACCAACATTCGCTGCAGCGCCGGGTAGAGCGATCCTTCCTCCACATGCAATACCTTGTCCGACACTTGCTGAATGGCGTCGGCGATCTCGAAGCCGTGTAATTCTGCGCCGCGCGAGAGAGTGCGCAGAATCAGCATATCGAGGGTTCCGGCGGGGATTTCGTCTCGCGAGGCCATGACATAGACATTCTATGTCAGCGCGGGTCCGCCCGTCAAGGCCGGGAGCGAGCGATTGCCGGGGTGAGCGATGCGTGCAATGGTTGGCTCATGCCGCCACAACTACTTGTTCCCGAACGCGTACAGCCGGCGCGCTGTCCGAACGTACAACACGTTCCCTGCAGCGGCCGGCGTCGCGTAGATATCTTCCTTGAGTTCGTTTCGCGCGAGTACTTCGAGTTTGTCGCCGGCGGCGAACACAACCACCGTTCCCTCCCCTGAGGCCGCGAAGATTCTGCCGCCTCCCGCGATCGGCGAAGAATAATATGGACCACCGGCGCCGAGACGCGCCCGGTACACCAGCTTGCCCGACTCGCCGTCCACGCAGCTCACGATTCCTCCGTTGCGCACCATATAGACGCGTTTGTCGTACGCGAGCGGCGACGGCACCTCGGGTATGGCGCTTTTTTCCTTCCAGATCACGTTCGCCGTCAGATCGCCTTCTCCGGGCTTGAACGCGACCAGCCCGTGATCAGCGCGCATCTTGCTCATCATGCCGCGCATCATGTCCCACTCGTTCTCCTGCAAGACGCCGTCGCCGTTCTGATCCAGCATTTTGAAATAAGGCTTCAAGAAAATACTCGCGCCGGGAACAGACGGAGCATCGGGACGGCGCACGGCAGCCAGGTCCGCAGGAAACTCGGCCGCGGTGACCTTTCCGTCAGCGTCTTTGTCGGTCTGCTTCACCAACTCCGCGAAGCTGGGCAACGCGACGATCTGGTCCGCCTCTCCGAAGGGGAACCAGGCCGCGGCGTAGACTGTATCCTGCGAAATCGCGACGGTACTGGTCCCGGTGGTCTGAATATTGATCCACCAG
>JBOGMR010000531.1:0-8813 GCA_050746825.1 Bryobacteraceae bacterium
TTCTATAGCCGCTCGCGCCGCAAGCTCTGGCTCAAGGGCGAAACGTCCGGCCATCGTCTCGCCGTCCGTGAGATCACCACCGATTGCGATCAGGACGCTCTGCTCATCCGGGTGGAGGCGCAGGGGCCGGGCGTTTGCCACAACGGCTACCAGAGCTGCTTCTATCGACGCCTCGACGCCGGCCAGTGGGTTGTAGCCGAGCCGCGCGCGTTCGATCCCGCCGCTGTCTACGGAGCCTGAAATGAAGCTCAAGCTCGGCATCCCGAAAGGCAGCCTCGAAAACGCCACCATCGATTTGTTTCGCCGCGCCGGCTACACCATCACCACCAGCACCCGCTCTTACTTTCCTTCCATCGACGATCCGGAAATCGAGTGCATGCTCATCCGGGCGCAGGAAATGGCGCGCTACGTCGAAGACGGCATCCTCGACGCCGGGCTCACCGGCCGCGATTGGGTCGAGGAAAGCGCCGCGTCGGTGGAAGCCATCGCAGACCTCGTCTATGCCAAGCAGAGCTTCGGCAAGGTGCGCTGGGTACTGGCCGTGCCTGAAGCGTCGCCGTTCCATTCCGTCAAAGACCTGAACGGCAAAATCATCGCGACCGAACTGGTCGCCACCACCGAGCGTTATCTCGCCGCGCACGGCGTTTCGGCCAAGGTCGAATTCTCGTGGGGCGCGACCGAAGTCAAACCGCCCGTGCTCGCCGACGCAATTGTCGAGGTCACCGAAACCGGCTCGTCGCTGCGCGCCAACAAGCTCAAGATTATCGACACGGTGCTCGAATCAAACACGCAGTTGATTGCCAATCGCGCATCCTGGCAGGACCCATGGAAACGCGGCAAGCTCGAAGATATGCGCCTCCTGCTCGACGGCGCCATCGCCGCGCTCGGAAAGGTCGGCCTCATGCTCAACGTGCATAAGGACCACATCGCGGCCGTCCTCGACGTTTTACCGGCGCTCAAGCGCCCCACCATCTCCCACTTGAGCGACGAGGACTGGCTCGCCGTCAACACCATCCTCGACGAATCGACCGTGCGCAACATCATCCCGCGCCTCAAGCAGGCCGGCGCGCAGGGCATCGTCGAATATCCACTCAACAAGATCGTGATGTGACCATGATTCGTATCCTTGCCGCCAACCAAATCGGACGCCTGCTGGCGCGGCGCTCGGCGCGACTCGCCGAAGCGGACGCTGTCGTGCGACCCATCCTCGATGCGGTTCGCCGCCGCGGCGATCGCGCGCTGGTCGAATACGCGCGCAAGCTCGATGGCCTCGATCGCCGCTCGGTCCGGATCCCGGAAGACGACCTTGATCGCGCGCTCGCCGCGCTCCCCGCAGACTTCCGGGCCGCCGTCTCCACCGCATCCGCCAACATCCGCGCGTTCGCCGAATTCCAGCTTCCGCGTGCGTCGCTCCGCACCACCGCACCCGGCCTCAAGGTGGGCCAAATCGTGCGGCCCGTCGACACTGCCGCCGCTTACATCCCGGGCGGCCGCTATCCGCTGCCCTCGACGCTCATGATGACCGTGATTCCCGCGAAAGTCGCGGGTGTCCCCAACATTGTCGTGTCGTGCCCGCGGCCCGTGCCCGAAGTGCTCGGCGTCGCACGCCTGCTCGGCGTCTCGACCGTCTTCCACATGGGTGGTGCGCAGGCCATCGCTGCGTTCGCGTTCGGCACGCGCACCGTGCCCAAAGCCGACCGCATCGTCGGGCCAGGCAACCGCTACGTCGCTGCGGCGAAGCGCCTGCTCGCGGGCGACGTCGGCATTGACTTCATCGCGGGACCTACCGAGGTTCTGATCATTGCCTCGGATGGCGATCCGCAATTCATCGCGGCCGATATGCTGGCGCAAGCCGAGCACGACGTCGACGCCGCCGCGTTCCTGCTCACGCCTTCCCGGCGTCTTGGCCTCGCCGTCGCTTCAGAAATCGAGCGCCAGCTTCGCACCCTCCCAACCGCCGCCGTGGCACGAAAAGCCATCCAGAAAAACAGCGCGATTGTGCTCGTCGCCACGCTCGACCAGGCCATGGAAATCTCCAACGAGTTCGCGCCCGAACACCTCTGCCTCTCGCACCAATTACTGCTCGACAAAGTCACGCGCGCCGGCAGCGTTTTCATCGGACCGTTCAGCCCGGAAGCGGCGGGCGATTACGCCTCGGGCCCCAATCACGTACTTCCCACCAGCGGCGCCGCGCGGCTTCGCGGCGGTTTGTCCGCCGCCGATTTTTCGAAGGTCATCTCGGTGCAGCAGCTCAATCGCGACGCGCTCCGCCGTCTCGCCCCCGCCATCACGACGCTGGCTCGCGCCGAGGGCCTCGAAGCCCACGCCCGCTCCATTGAGGTGCGCGTCAATGCCTAGGATGAAGATTCTCAAAGGCGCGCCGCGCCCACGCCCGGCCGTCCTCAACATGGCGCCCTACTCGCCGCCCACCGGCGGACGCGCCGGAAAACTGCGCCTCGACTTCAACGAGAACACCGTCGGCTGCTCGCCGCGCGTGATCGATTTCCTGCGCCGCTCGCTCAATCCCGAGCGCCTGGCGGTCTATCCCGAATACATGGAAGCCAAGCCCGCGCTCGCGCGCTTCTTCCGAGTGGCCCCCGAACAGCTCCTGCTCACCAACGGCACGGATGAAGCGATTCAGGTCCTGGTCAACACCTATGTCGACGGCGGCGGTGAAGTGCTGCTGCTGCAGCCGTCATACGCAATGTACAAGTTCTACTCGCAGGTCGCGGGCGCAATGATCCACGAGGTCCCTTACCGGCCCGGCGATCTCGCATTCCCTCTCGAAGAGCTGCTGGCGGCGATCACGCCGCAAACGCGCGCCGTGCTCATCGCCAATCCCAACAATCCGACCGGCACCGGCGCGCCGCTCAACGCCATCGAACGCATTCTCAAACGCGCCCGCCGCGCCGCGGTTCTGATCGACGAAGCCTATTTCGAATTCTGCGGCGTCACCGCGCTTGGCATTTTGAACGATCACCCCAACCTGTTCGTCAGCCGCACATTCTCGAAGCTCTACGGCATGGCCGCCATGCGCCTCGGCTGCCTGTTCTCGCAGGCCGAAAATATCGCGTTTCTGCACAAAGCGCAGTCGCCGTATAGCGTCAACGCGCTCGCCGCGCTTGCCGCGCAGGAAGCGGTCCGCAATACCGCGTACGTAGAGAACTACGTGATCGAAGTGCTCGCCGCGCGGGAACTGCTCTGCGTTGAACTCGAAAGGATGGGCATCGCTTACGTGCCGAGCCAGGCAAACTTCGTCCTCTTTCGCGCCGGCAAGCGCGCGATCGAAATCCGCGACAAGTTGCGCGAGTGCGGCGTCCTGGTCCGCGACCGCAGCTACGAAATCGCAGGCTGCGTCCGCGTCACGGTCGGCACCCGCGCGCAAACCCGCCGCTTCCTCTCCGCCCTGAAGGAAATCTGGTGATGGCGCCTCGTATGACCCCTTCTCCCATCCTCGTCTTCGATATGGACGGCGTTCTCGTCGACGTCTCCGAATCCTACCGCGAAACCATCCAGCAGACCGTGGAACACTTCACCGGCGCGCGTCCGTCACGCGAGACCATCCAGGACTGGAAAAATCGCGGCGGCTGGAATGACGACTGGGCGCTGTCCAACGCCTTAATCCGCGACGCCGGCGTCACCGTGGACTACCAGGCCGTCGTCGACCACTTTCAGCTCCTCTTCCACGGTTCAAACAACGGCCGCGACGGCCTGATCCTCCGCGAGCGCTGGATCGCGCGCGACGGCACGCTCGAGCGCCTTGCTCGCCGCTTCCGCTTCGCTGTCTTCACCGGCCGCTTCGTCTGGGAAGCCGAACTCACGCTCCGCCGCTCCGCCGCCCAGCTCACCTTCCACCCGATCGTCGGCAACGATACGATCACACCCCACAAGCCTGCGCCCGATGGCCTGCTCCACATCGCGCGCCTCAATCCCGGCGTGCCTCTCTGGTACATCGGCGACACGGTCGACGACGCGCGCAGCGCCAATGCAGCCCGCGTCCCGTTCATCGGCATCGCCTCCCCATCGAACCCGCGCCACGCCGGCGTCGTCACTGTGCTTCGCGCGCAGAATGCGATCGCCGTACTCGATGACATCAACCAGCTCGAAGAGGTGCTCTCGAAATGAGAACCGCGTCCATCGCGCGCCACACCAGGGAGACGCAAATCGACGGCGCCCTCAAGATCGAAGGCCGCGGCCGCTACGACGTCTCGACCGGCATCCGTTTCCTCGACCACATGCTCGAACTGTTCACGCGACACGGCGGCTTCGATCTGACGCTCCAGGCGCGCGGCGACCTCGACGTCGATCAGCACCACACCGTCGAAGACGCCGGCATCGTGCTGGGCCAGCTCTTCGCGAAAGCGCTCGGCGACCGCCGCGGCATCAACCGTGCCGGTTACTTCGTCATGCCTATGGACGAAACCCTCGCCGTCGTCGCGCTCGATCTCAGCGGCCGCCCGGCCCTGGTCTACAAGGATCTGGTCCGCGTTCGTCTCGTCGGCGATCTTCAGGTAGAGCTGATCGAAGACTTCTTCGGCGGTTTCGTCGCCCACGCCGGCGCCAATCTCCACGCCAAAGTTCTGTACGGCCGCTCCAGCCATCACAAGATCGAAGCCATCTTCAAATGCTTCGCGCGCGCGCTCAGGGTCGCGTGCTCGAAGGACAAAAGCTTGCGCGGCGAACTGCCGTCAACCAAGGGCCTGCTATGATCGCGATCCTCGACTATGGCGCAGGAAATCTACGCTCCGTCCAGAACACGCTCGCCGAGCTCGGCGCCGGGTACACGCTGGTGCGCGACTCTGCGGGTCTCCAAGCCGCGTCGAAAATCATCCTGCCGGGCGTCGGCCATTTCGGACAAATGATGCGCGCGCTCGACGCGCTGAGCGTGCGCCAGGCGCTTCTCGACCGGATCTCCGCAGGCGTGCCCTTCCTCGGCATCTGCCTCGGTCTGCAGGCGCTCTGCACAGCCAGCGACGAAGCGCCCGGCCTCCCGGGCCTCGGACTCTACAACGCCACCGTGCGCCGGTTTCCCGCTGAGGCGCGCGTACCGCACATGGGTTGGAACGAACTCGATCGCCGCACCGATTCGCGCCTTCTCGCCGAACTCCCGGCACGACCCTTCGTCTACTTCGCGCACAGCTTCTACGTCCCCGAAATCTCCGCCGCTGCGGCCACCTGCAACTACACCGTCCCCTACACGGCCTTGCTCGAAGACCGCAACGTGTTCGGTGTCCAGTTCCACCCGGAAAAATCAGGGCCCGCCGGCCTCCGCATTGTGCGCAACTTCCTCGACATCACCTAACTCGTCCCATGCTCGCCAAGCGCATCATCCCCTGCCTCGACGTCACCGCCGGCCGTGTCGTCAAAGGCGTCAACTTCGTGAACCTGCGCGACGCGGGCGACCCCGTCGAGCTCGCCGCCCGTTACAACCGCGACGGCGCCGACGAGCTCGTCTTCCTCGACATCACCGCGTCAAGCGACAACCGCGACATCATGGCCAACGTCGTCGCCGCCACGGCGCGCAAGGTTTTCATTCCGCTCGCCGTCGGAGGCGGCATCCGCTCGATCGCCGACGCGCGCCGCATTCTCCTTTCCGGCGCGGAGAAAGTCTCCGTGAATACCGCCGCCGTCCACCGGCCGGAGCTCATCACCGAGCTCAGCCTGGAATTCGGCGCCCAGGCTGTCCTGCTTGCCATCGATGCGCGCCGCCGGGCCCCCGGCGCCTGGAACGTTTACACCCGTGGAGGCCGTGTCGACGAAGGCATCGACGCCGTCGAGTGGGCCGCGCGCGGTGAATCGCTCGGGGCCGGCGAAATCCTGCTCACATCGATGGACACTGACGGCGTTCAGACCGGCTTCGATTGCGACCTCACGCGCGCCGTCTCGCGCGCGACGCACATCCCCATCATCGCGTCGGGTGGCGCCGGCCACGCGGAAGACTTCGTCCGCGTTCTCACCGACGGCGAAGCCGACGCCGCGCTCGCCGCTTCCATCTTCCACTACGGCGCTTACACGGTAGCCGACATCAAGAGCGCACTGGCCGCGCGCGGTATTCCGGTGAGGCCTGCGTGATCCTCCCCTGCATCGACCTCATGGACGGCAAGGTCGTACAACTCATTCAAGGCCGCGAGAAGGCTCTCGAAGGCGCCGCGCCGCTCGAGATGCTCGCCCAATTCGCGGCGTTCCCTGAAATCCAGGTGATCGATCTTGACGCCGCGATTGGCCGAGGCTCCAACGACGACCTCGTCGGCCTGGTCGCTTCCCGGGCGCGCTGCCGCGTCGGTGGCGGGGTCCGCTCCGTCGAGCGGGCGCTGGCGCTTGCGGATCAGGGTGCGCACCGGATCATCGCCGGCACCGCCGCGTTCACCGGCGAAGGCGTCAACACGCCACTGCTCGCCTCGCTTGTGGATGCCGTCGGCCGCGACCGCCTCATCATCGCGCTCGACTCGAAAGACGGCCGCATCGTGATCAAAGGCTGGCGCGAGGCCACACGCCACACGGCCGAAGACGTCCTCGCCTCGCTCGAACCCTTCTGCTCCGGATTCCTCTGCACCTACGTCGACAAGGAAGGCATGATGCAGGGCACCGACCTCGCATGGTTCCGCCGCCTCCGCGCCGCCACGTCGCTCGAACTCACCGCCGCCGGCGGCATCACCACCCTCGATGAAATCCGCGCACTCCTCGACCTCAACATCCACGCCGCCCTCGGCATGGCCATCTATACCGGGCGTCTCGATCTTGCCGAACTCGCGCGGATCAACAGGTAGACTACCGGTAGTTGCTGTACGGGCCGGCGCTCTGCCAGTCCGCGAGGCTCAACCCGTCGCTATCCCACACCACGCGGCCCGCGCGCACCGTCAGCGCGCACCGCAAACGGCGGTCGCCCACCAGCTTGCCGCGCCCGGAATCAAGGAATGAAAACCGGCCTCGCTCCATCTCGATTACAGCAATGTCCGCCTCGATCCCTTCGCTCAGCGTGCCCAGCGCCGGCCGACGGATCGCCTTCGCCGGATTCACGGTCGCGGCCGCCACAACCTGCTGCAGCGTCATTCCGAGATTCAGCAGCTTCGACATCGTCGTCATCATGTTCGCGCGCGGCAGCAGGACGCTTTCCCTGTGCATGTCGGTCGAGATCGTGTCCGGCAGAAAACCCTGCTGGATCGCCGGCGCCGCGATGCGAAACCAAAAACTGCCCGACCCGTGCCCCACGTCGAACAGCACGCCGCGCTTCCGCGCCTCCAACATGTGCGGCGCGACCTTTCCGCCCGCGTCAAGCTGCGGCGTCAGCCGCCCATAGACGTGCGTGTGGATGTCACCGGGCCGCATGTGTTTGAGGACGAGCTCCGGATACTCGCGCCCCGGCTTGGGATGGAAATCGATCATCGCGATGGCGCCGCTCTTGTCCGCCGCCGCGATCGCGCGATCCACCGCGTCCCAGGTGGCAGGCTGAAAGTGCGCCGTCTTGATCCCCACAACCACGTCGGCGTGCTTGCGCGCCATCTTCACCGCGGCCTCGACGTCCATCTCCCGCGTATCGTCTTCCACCTGCGGTCCGTTCATCCCCGCACCCACGATGTTCAGAAACGCCAGCAACCGCACCTGCGCGCGATCGATCACTTCCTTGCGAAACGCTTCGAAATGTTTCCACCCCGAGCTGCCCGCATCGACAGCCGTTGTGACGCCGTTCGAGAGCGACTGGTAGTCGGGCTGCAGGCTGAGCGGCGCTCCTTGCGTGTCGAAATGCGTGTGCATATCGATCAACCCGGGCGTGACGTAATATCCGCTCACATTCACGGTGGCCCGCGCGTGGGCAGCGCGCAGATTCCTCGCGACCCTCGCGATTTTGCGTCCCGCTACCGCCACGTCGAACACACCATCGCGCCCGCTGGCCGGATCGATGACGTGCCCACCCTTGAGCAGCAGATCGTACGGCGGCGCCTGGCCCCACGCGCAGCAAACCGCGGCGGCCAGCCAGAGGGCCTTCACGGAATCACCCCGTAGTCGCCCGCCTTCGTCCAGACCGGGAAGCCCAGACCGTTCGCGTCGAAGACGATCTTGCCCTCGCGTACCGTCATCACGCACTCGATCTTCCTGGCGCCCAGCATCTTTTTCCCCCACGAATCCTTGAAGGCAAATATGCCGCTCTTCAGCTCGAGCAACGCGACATCGGCCACAGCGCCCTCGCCAAGAGTTCCGAGCTCCGGGAAGCGATGAATCGCCTTCGCGGGATTCACCGTGGACCGGCGGATCGCGTCCTCCAGCGTCATCCCCAGCAGCATCATTTTCGAGATGCAGTTCGGCATGTCCGATTGCGCCATCATGATGCTGCTGGAGTGCAGGTCCGTGCTGATCGTGTCCGGCATGAATCCCTGCTGCATCGCGCGTACTGCCACGGGCCACAGAAAACTGCCGCCGCCGTGACCCATATCGAACAGCACGCCGCGCTTGCGCGCTTCGAGCGCATACGGCTGCACCCGGCCGTTGAAGCGATCGATCAGCTCCAGTTGCCGGTCGTTGTACAGGTGCGTGTGAAGATCGCCGGGACGCAGAATGTCCATCAGTTTCTCGCGAGTGGTCCGGCCCGTGTTGGACAACACGCTGCTGTCGACAATCACCGGGGTCTCCGACAAGCGCCCCGCCTCTACCGCGCGCCGTACCGCAGTAAAGCCCGGCCTCGCAAAGTGCGCCGTCTTGATGCCGACGATCAGCTTCGGATACTCCTTCACCTTCGCCGCCGTCTTCTCCGGGTCCATGTCTTCGGTGTCGTTCTCGGCCGCACTCCCCCCCAGTCCACGACCGATGATGTTCAGGAA